>JANLVQ010000033.1:0-3323 GCA_031364085.1 Chitinophagaceae bacterium | reverse complement strand
TCTGTATTGGTGGCATGCTTTTCATTAATATAAATTCCAGCTACTCCACCAGGCCCACTATTTAAATATTTATAACTACACCAACATGCAAAATCAACACCCCAATCATGCAAATGCAATTCAATATTTCCTGCTGCATGTGCTAAATCAAATCCTACTGTAATGCCTAACTGGTTTGCTTTTGCAGCTATTTGCTGCATATCAAAAACCTGACCAGTATAGTAATTTACACCACCAAACATTATTAATGCTAAAGTGTTTTTATTATCTTCAATAGCTTGTAAAATATCTTCTGTTCTTAAAGTATGTTCACCTACTCTTGGTGAAACTTCAATTACTGCATCTTCATAATTAAAGCCATGAAATTTTACTTGAGATTCTAATGCATATTGATCTGATGGAAATGCTTTTGCTTCACATAAAATTTTATATTTTGATTTAGTAGGTTGATAAAAACTTACCATTAATAAATGAAGATTAACTGTAAGCTGATTCATTACTACCACTTCATTTGGTAAACATCCTACAATTTTTGAAAGTTGATTGGGGAAAATTTCATGATAAGGCAGCCAAGGATTTCTTGCATGAAAATGACCTTCAACACCCATGCTTGCCCAATCTTCTAATTCATTTAAAACATAATCCTGTGTTGATTTTGGCTGAAGTCCTAAGGAGTTTCCAGTAAAATAAATACATTCTTTTCCGTGAACAAGAGGTATATAAAATAAATCTCTAAAATGTTTTAATTCATCTTGGTCATCTAATTCCTGAGCAAATTCTTGTTTGTTTTGAAAGTTCATATTTTTTCTTTTGCCACAAAGTCACAAAGGCTCTAAGTAAATTTTTTGTGTCTTAGTGGCTGTTTAATCTAGGGTTGCTATAACTTTTAATTCTATGGCTATTGGAGTTGGTAAACTTTTTACTTCAACAGTTGTTCTACATGCTTGAACATCTGTAAAATATTCTGCATAAATTTTATTATAAATCGGGAAATCTTTTTTCATGTTGGTAAGATAAACTGTTACATCTACAATTTTATCCCAACTACTTCCACTAGCTTCTAACACTGCTTTTACATTGCCCATTACTTGATGTGTTTCTTTTGCAATATCATATTTTAGAATGTTTCCATTTTTATCAAGTTCAAGCCCAGGTATTGAATTGTCTTTTGCAGACCGAGAACCAATGCCAGATAAAAATAAAAGATTGCCAACCTTTTTTGCATGTGGATAAGCACCTAATGGAGTTGCAGCGTTTTTGGTAAATACCATGTTTGGAGTTTGGAGTTTGGGGTTTTCTGTTTGGTTGTTTTTAATGTTTGGAGTTTGGGTTTTGGGGTTTTCAGTTTGATTGTTGTTTTGTTTGATTGTAGTTCTGTTTAAAAATTTTTGTCCTTTGAATTCTGCTACATTCAAATGTTTTATTAATGCTCCAATTTTATTGCCTAGTAAAAGTGTTGTTGCATTCAGTTTTTCAATTTGTTCTTTTGTAATATAGTTTCTATCAAAACATCTTACTACTTGAGAATTAAGTTCAGTTGCTGATGCTTTAGCAATGCTTAAAAATTTTATAAATTCATTTCTTCCACCTCTTCCAAATCCTTCAGCAATATTATCCATTATAGAACCTGCACTTCTATTGATTTGGTCTTTCAGTGCAAAATCTTTTGACAGTAATACATCTTTAGAAATAATAAAAATTTCATTTTCTAATTGACGTGCCAGCTGCCAAATTTCTAAATCTTGAAACTTCTGTATTATAGCCATAATATTAGTTAAAAACTAAAAGTAGAAAAATGAAAAAACAACCGAAAATATAATAACAAATAACAAAATAATAAACTAGGCCAAACCCAAAACCCAAACTCCAAACAATTGTATTTAAATTTCTACACAAATATTTTTAACTTCTGTAAAAAACTTTAAAGCATCCCAACCACCTTCTCTACCAACGCCACTATTTTTAATTCCTCCAAATGGGGTTCTTAAATCTCTCAATAGCCAACAATTTATCCAAACAATTCCAGACTCAATTTTGTTTGCTATTAAATTGGCTTTTGAAATGTCTTGAGTCCAAATGGTTGAAGCTAAACCATAATTACTTGTGTTAGCTAATTCAATTGCTTCATCAATATTTTTAAATGATTGTATTGTAACAACAGGGCCAAATATTTCTTCCATATTTGTTTTACAATTAGCACCCAAACCTTCAATTACAGTAGGTTCTATAAAATATCCAGTTGCACATCTTCCTGCTAATTTTATAGCATTTCCACCACATAATATTTTTCCACCTTCTTGTTTTGCAATATCAATACAATTTAAAATTTTATCAAAATGAGTTTTACTAACAACAGCACCCAGCTTTGATTTTTCATTTAATGGATCTCCAACAATTAATGCTTTTGTTCTTTCAATAAATTCTGTTTTAAATTTTTCATAAATAGATTCTTCAATTAAAATTCTACTGCCACATAAACAAATTTGTCCTTGATTGCTGAATGATGATTGAATAGTATTTTTCATCATTTTATCCCAATTGCAATCGGCAAAAATGATGTTAGGATTTTTTCCACCTAATTCTAGTGAAAGTTTTTTAAACATTGGTGCAGCAAGGGTTGCAATGCGTTCACCAGCTGCTGTACTGCCTGTAAATGAGATGGCTTTTATTTCTTTATGTTTTACAATTTCTTCGCCACAACTTGGCCCATCACCATGAACAATATTCAATACTCCTGCAGGCAAACCTGCTTCAATACAAATTTTCGATAAAAGAAAAGCAGTAACTGGTGTAATTTCTGATGGTTTTGCAATAACACAATTTCCTGCAGCTAAGGCTGGTGCTATTTTCCATGTAAAAAGATATAAAGGCAAATTCCATGGAGAAATACAACCCACTACACCTATTGGTTGTCTTATTGTATAGTTAATTGATTTATCTGTTGTGTTATGAGATTCACTTGAAAAATGCATGATGCCAGTTGCAAAAAATCTAAAATTCGATGCTGCTCTTGGAATATCAACAATTTTGCTTAGCCATAATGGTTTTCCATTATCAATGGTTTCGGCAAGTGCTAAAGTTTCTAAGTTTTCATCAATTAAATCAGCAATTTTATTTAGTATTTTAAAACGTTCTTCATTGGTTGTTATACTCCAAGTTTTAAATGCTTTTTTTGCTGCATTTACAGCAACTTCAACATCTTTTTCATTGCTATTGGGTACTTGAGAAAATATTTCACCTGTAGCAGGATTAATACAATCCATAAATTTCCCTGAAAGTGGGGCAATTAAATTTCCACCAATATAGTTTTCTAAATGATAAGG
>JANLVQ010000012.1:0-9664 GCA_031364085.1 Chitinophagaceae bacterium | reverse complement strand
ACACAACACATACTGATTTTTACAAAGATTTAGAGCATAATTTTTTTGTTCAATATACCCTAAAAAAGATTGGCTAAAGAACTTAGCTCCATATTGTTTACAAATATTTTCAGTGTTATCAGTCGAGTTAGAATCTACCACAATAATTTCATTGGCAATTTCTTTAATACTATCCAAACAACGTGCAATATTTTTTTCTTCGTTAAAAGTGATAATGGAAACTGAAAGGTTTAGCATGAATTTTTATGTAAAGCAAATTTATTAATTGAAGAGTTGTAGAAATTAAAATAATATTAAGAGTTCACAGAAACTTCAAATAAGTTACAAATTAAATTGAAAATAGCAAAACTAATGCTACCTTGCTAAACGTTTTTTTTATTTAAAAAAATAATTATGAAAAAATCAATCTTTATTACGGGTCTGTTTTTTTTTGTATCTTCTCTAATTTCTTGCAATAAAAACAACCTCACAGATAATTTATCTTCTCAAATTACAACTCAACAAAAAAATGCTAATATAAATAAATCAGATGTGCCTGTAGTTGTGTTAGATAGATTTAATCAATTATATTCATCAACCAATGTTAAAGGCTGGGATTTAGTAGATGGTAACTATTTAGCCAGTTTTACTTTTAATGGTAATTCTATGTCTGTTTTATTTGCTGCAACTGGATTTGTAATTGAAACTACCACAGAAATTTTAGAAAGTCAATTACCAAAAAGTTGTACAGATTATTGTGCTAAGTATTATGTTGGGAGGGAAATAAAATTTGCTTATAAAACAATTGATGCTCTAGGAAGAGTTTTTTACAAAGTAGAGATTGACAAAACCTTATTATTATTTGATGCTCAAGGAAGTTTTGTAAGAATTATTGTATAGAATATACTATATAAACTTTGTTTTTACTAGTTATACTTCTTCACTTTTTTAGTGAACCAGAAATCTCTATAGCTAATGGTTAAGCCTATTTGAGTAATGTTTTCTTTTACTAATCCATTACTTGTATTTCCTCTACCACCAATTTCAATATTGGCTTGTAAACCTAAACCGCTTCTGTTTAACTGAGTTCCTGCACCAAGAGTTACACCCCACTCTTTTAATTGAGTACCATAAATATTTAGGTAAGATTTATTATAATAAAAACCTGCTTGCAAAAAACTTTGTTCGTAAACTGCTGTATTGCCTTTGTTATCTCTTACAATAATGTTTTTTGTGTATTGCATACCAGCACTAATTCTACTACTATTAGTTAAAGAATAATTGGTACCACTATAACGTAAGCTGCTCCAGTTTTGAGCAGAATAATCTAAAACAAAAGTGTATTTATTTTTTAATGTTGCAGCTATTCCTATAGTACCCATTATTGGTAATGCAGTATAATTTTCTCTTCTTTCATTAACATTTTTTAAAGTGGTATTGCCATCTGTAACTTTTAGTTGATAATCGGCATTGATGTTTGTTCTCAAAGAACCTGTTGCCCCTAAAGAAACATTCCAATCTTTATTAATTTGTTTTTTATATAATATTCCTCCTTTAAAGTATGGAGCTGATAAAACAATGTTTCGATCTGTAGATAAAACACTATCTGTTATTGAGCTATAAATTATTTCTTTATCATCAAACTGACCAAAAAGAAATGAAGATTGAATACCTATACTTAAGTTTTTTGCTATTAAAAAACTATTGGTTAAGTATAACAAATTACTGCTACCTGTGCCTTCATATTTAGCATCGACAGAAAAGTTTCCACCTTGAATTTTCTTTACTCCTGTAAAAGAATAATTGGCATTACTAAAAGGTAAAATACCCATACTTAAACCCCATTTTTTTGATGGCTTAATAGCAAACGATAATCGTTTAAACTGCATATCATTACTTTGATTGGCAGTGTTAATAGTAATTGGGCTACCAGAAAATCCTACATTTTTATAACGAATAGATAAGTCAAAATAAAAAGGATTTCTAAATGTTGGATTTTCTAAAAAAGAAAAAGAAGCTGGATTTCCAACAAAAAAATATCGATCACTATGTAGTGCAACACCTGCATGTCCTAAACCTGATGTTCTGTCAAAATAACTTTTTTCAATATCGCCTAAACCAATAATGGAATATGGTGAGCTGGTATTTTGTGCAAACATTTTTCCTAAGCAAAAACAAATAATTAGCGTTATGCCAAATTTCTTCATGGTATAATTTTATTTAACTGCTGCGTAAAATATTTGCAACTCAATTTTTCCTAAATTATTATTCTTATTGCCAACAACTACTCTCGAAAAATGATTTTCAAAACTTGGCTTTGGAGGAATAAACAATAATCCTTCACCTGGAATAATATTCGAATTACTTATAATTTCTTTTACATATTCTGTTAAGTCGTATTGGTATGATGTATTCTCTCCTAAAAAATAATCGGTTTGTAATAACCCTAACTGAATGGCTAATGAACCAGCAGTAGTAACATAAGCCAAATCATTTCCAATACCATTATTAGCATTGGTATTCGACAATCTAAGTACTGGTGGTAAGTAATAAGTAGTGCTGTAAGATCCTTTTAATGGAGAAATGATTAAAGCTGCTTTTAAAACTTTTGCAAAATTTGGAACTTTCAACAAGGTTTTTAAAGTTGGAAATCTCATTTTAATCATACTTCCAGTTGCAGATTGACCATATGCTGCATTTCCGGTTAAAGAAGAATGAATTTCTTTATTATTAGATCCTAAATTTTGAATAGCTCCAGTTCTATTTATAGAAATATTATTGAATTGATGACTTTTGTTAGCCAAAGTAAAATCTACAAATTTGTTTTGGGTTATTAAGTCTTGTTTTTTATAATATAATCTTACAATAACGTTATCAGTAAATCCAACAATCATTTTGGCATTGCTGTTTGTACTTAATCTCATGCCTTTAAAATAACTTAAAAAAGCTGCAGCAGACTTCATAGTATTATCAGTGGGGTTCTTCAACTTACTTAAAAAATCAATACCTAAAGCATCTGGTAGTTTTATTTCAACAGAAGATCCACTTAATGGCCTTACCATAACATCTTTACTTACCAATGGTGAAGCCTTAGTATTGAATTTAGATGTAGTGTTATAAAAAGCAAATTGATTCTCTCCAAAAACAATTGAATCTTCTAACTCATGAATGGTAATATTCAAAGGCTGAATAGAGTCTCCATAATAACTATTTAAATTAGGAGTTAGAATAATTGAAATAGAATCAAAGCTTGTATTAGCATATTGATCTAAATAAATAGGTGGAATAATTTCGAAAAAAGATTTTGTAGTAACTCTTCCAAATAAAGGATCGGTATAAGCTCCTGCTAAAACTGTTCCTCTTGCAGAAGTAATAAATGAATCAATAAAAACCGTTGATAAATCAACAGTAAAACTATCTGTTTTAAAAATTTGAGTAACACTATTGTCTAAAAAATCTTCTCCAAATTTAATATCAGCTTTTTTACAAGAAGTAGTAAAGAATACCGTTATTAAAAACATCAAAACCAATGAAAAAGAAATGTTGTTTTTATTCATACTTAAAGTCTATGTCTTAGCCCGATATAAGCTATTGGGCAGCAAATATACAAGTTAGATATTGGGTTGATAATGGCAATTGCATTTTATAAAAGTTTTAACGTCTGATAAACAACACACTACTATTTTTGCGGTCTTTACTAAAAAGTGTGTTACTAATAAATAAACACAAAAGCTAAAAAAAATTAAAGTAAATTTTACAAAATGAAGCATTTAAAAAACTTAGTAATTATTGCTACAAGTTTTATCTTAATTGGTGTTGCTTGTACTGGTACTACAGCACCACTAACCAGTTTAATTGGTAATTGGGTTAAACGTTCTGCATTCGATGGTAATGGAAGAGCCGGTGCAGTTAGTTTTGTTATTGGAGATTCAGCCTATGTTGGAACTGGTTTTGATGGCTCAATAAGATATAGCGATTTTTGGGCCTACAATCCAACTAATGATGCATGGAGCCAAAGAGCTATTATGCCTTCGGCAGCAATTAAAAGAAACTCTGCAGCAGCATTTGCAGCTGGTGGCAAAGGTTATGTAACTACTGGTTACGATGGAATTAATAGATTACAAGATACCTGGGAATTTAACCCAGCAACTAATACTTGGGCTCAAAAAGCCAACTTTCCAGATCCACCAAACTCAGTTGCTGGAAGTGGTGCTCGTTTTAGTGCTGTTGGTTTTGGCATAGGTTCAAAAGGTTATATCTGTAGTGGTTACACAGGAAGCCATACTAAAGATTTATGGGAATACAATACTGCAACAGATACTTGGGCTGCAAAAGCAAGTATGAATACATCTGATAAAAGAACAGGTGCTGCAGCTTATGTTTACAACAATCAAGCTTATATAGTTTCTGGAACAAACAATGGTACTGTTGTAACTGAAATGGCTATGTACGATCCTGCAACAAATCTTTGGACTAAAAAAAGAGATATTGCTAATTTAAGTAGTGAAGCTTATGATGATGCTTATACTTCAATTGTAAGAGGTAATGCTGTTGCTTTTGTTATTGGAGATAAAGGCTATTTAGCTACTGGAGAAAATGGTGCTAATATTAGAACAACATGGCAATATGATTTTGCAACGGATACTTGGTTAGAAAAAACTGGTTACGAAAGAAGTGATAGAACATCTGCAGTTGGCTTTACAGTTAAAGGCAGGGGCTTTATTACTTTAGGAAGAAACTCAACATTCTATTTCGATAATATGGATGAGTTTAAACCTTTAGATCCTTACAATGCAAACGATTAAAAAGAATTGGGTTTATGTTTTGTTAGGGTTTGCAATTCTATTTTTTATTTTTAGAAAAGTTATACCACAACCAGAAAACATACAGCTTCAAATTTTTAAAACTACTAATGGTTGGGGATACGATATAGTTAAAGATGATAAAGTTTATATTCATCAAGAAATTATCCCAGCAATAGAAGGGTTTAAAAGTTTCATTACAAAAGCTGAAGCCGAAAAAGTAGGAAACTTTGTAATACAAAAAATTAAACAAAAAAAAGGTGGAGGATTGCCACAAGTTACCATCGAAGAAATAGATAGTTTACAAATAAGCAAATAATAAAAAAATTCCGAAGTAAATACTTCGGAATTTTTTTATTTAAGTACATTTACCAATAAATTTTTAACTATGGCACTCATAATTTTAGGCATTTTATTTTTCGTTTTCTCTTTTTCTTTAAAAAATTTAAAAGACCCTTTACCAAAAATAGGAATAGGTTTAAAAGTTTTTGGATTAGTAATTATTATCATTGGTTTTCTCGCTTCAACAATTGTACAAATTAATGCAGGACAAGTTGGAGTAAAAACTCTTTTTGGTAAAGTTCAAACAGATATTGTAACCAGTGGTTTAAATATTGTAAACCCTTTGGTAGATGTGGTTCGCTTTGATACCAAAACACAAAACTATACCATGAGTGGAATACACGATGAAGGTGACAGATCAGGTGATGATGCCATTAGAGTTTTAACTGAAGATGGATTAGAAGTGGTAATTGATTTATCTGTTTTATATAGATTGGTTCCAGGCGATGCTCCAAAAATTGTTAGAGAAATTGGGGTGGATTATAGAGATAAAATTGTTCGACCAATAACTAGAACAAGAATAAGAGACAACGCAGTTTTTTATAATGCTATTGATTTGTATAGTAATAAAAGAGATGAGTTTCAGGCAAGAATTTTTAAAACTATAGAAAACGATTTTAAATCGAGAGGTTTGGTTTTAGAACAATTATTAGTAAGAAATATTACGCTACCCGAAACTGTAAAAAGATCTATTGAAGAAAAAATTAAGGCAGAACAAGATGCACAAAAAATGACCTTTGTTTTATCGAAAGAAAAACAAGAAGCCGAAAGAAAAAGAGTAGAAGCACAAGGTATTGCCGATTATCAAAGAATCATCAATATTGGTTTAACCAACAATCAGTTGCAATATGAACAAATTAAAGCTTTAAAAGAAATTGCTCTATCACCAAATTCAAAAGTGATTATTATGGGTAATGATAAAAATCAAATTATTATTGGAGGGAATAAATAGTATATAAATTTATCGTCATTTCGAAGTTCTTGCTGAGAAATCTCTTAATTAAGCTCAGCAGATTTCTCGTTCGTTCCTCACTCGAAAAGACGTAATTCGTCATTCATTATTCTTAATTCCTAAGTGGCTTACCTGTCTTTAATACACTTTGAATTCTTTCTAAAGTTTTTCTTTCACCACAAAGTGATAAGAATATTTCTCTTTCTAAATCTAATAAATATTGTTCGCTTACCATTTGTGCTTCACTTAAATCGCCCCCACACATTACATAAGCTAATTTTTTTGCAACAAAAGCATCGTGGTCGGTTGCATATTTTCCTCTCCACATACCATTAATTCCAGCATATAAAGCTCCTAAAGCATTTCTTCCCAAAACCTTAATATCATAGCGTTTCAAAGGCATTGTATATCCGGCATCATATAATTCAATTACAGATTTTTTAGCTTCTGTAATTCTTCTCGATTGATTCATCACTACTTCATCAATTCCTTTTCGTAAAATTCCTAATTCATACCCTTCAAATGCTGATGTGGCAACCTTTGCTGTAGCAATTGCAAAAAAACGATCTTTTAAAGTATTGGTTTCGGGTTCATCATTATGCAATTCATCACTTGCTCTTAAAACAAATTCTTTTGTTCCTCCTCCACCAGGAATTAATCCAACTCCTAACTCAACTAAACCAATATATGTTTCAGCAGCAGCACAAATTTTATCGGCATGTAAATTCATTTCACAGCCTCCACCTAAGGTTAAACCATGAGGAGCTGTAACTACTGGAACACTTGAATACCTGCATCGCATCATGGTGTTTTGAAACATTCTTATTGCCATATCTAACTCATCATATTCCTGCTCTATAGCAAACATAAAAATCATACCCACATTGGCTCCTGCACTAAAATTGGCTCCTTCATTGGCAATCACTAAGCCTTTAAATTTTTCTTCAGCAATTGTGATAGATTTATTAACAGCTTCTAATACCTCGCCACCAATAGTATTCATTTTTGTATTCCATTCTAAACCAGCAACACCATCACCAATATCGTATAAAGTACAAGCAGCATTCTTCCAAATGATTTTATCGGAATTGTTTTTTAATACTAAAAAAGATTCAGCACCTGGTACAGCTTTGTAAGATGTAGAAGCTACATCGTAATACATTTTTTTACCATTCTCTATCTTATAAAAACTAATATATCCTTTGGCTAACATTTCTTCTATCAATGTTGCAACTTTAATTCCATTGGCCTTCATGGCTTCAACAGTTGTAGCAACACCTAATACATCCCATGTTTCAAATGCTCCAATTTCCCAACCAAATCCAGCCATCATAGCATCATCTACTCTATACACTTCATCACTAATTTCAGGAATACGATGTGAGATGTAAGAAAATAAGGAGTAATGAAAAGCTCTGTAAAACTCGCCAGCTTTATCTTTTCCAGCATTCAAAGCTTTTATTCGTGTTTTTAAATCTTCAATAGGTTTTGCTATTTCAAGTGTTGCAAACTTGGGCTTTTGGCGAGTTTTATACTCCATCGATTTTAAATCGAGCGTAAGAATTTCTTTTCCATTTGCTGATGTTGTTTTTTTGAAAAAACCTTGCCCTGTTTTATCACCCAACCAATTATTCTCTACAACTTTTTCTAACCAAGAAGGAATATTGAAAATAGAAATAGCTTCATCTGTAGTACAATTATCAGCAACCCCCTTAGCAACTTTTACTAAAGTATCAATGCCCACAACATCACCAGTTCTGAAAGTTGCAGATTTTGGACGACCAATTATTGGACCAGTTAAAGCTTCTACTTCATCAATAGACAAATCAAGTTTTTCCATGATATGAAAAATACTCATAATGCTGAAAACTCCAATTCTATTGGCAATAAAAGCAGGTGTGTCTTTACATAAAACAGTTGTTTTACCTAAAAATAAATCGCCATAATGCATTAAGAAATCAACCACAGATTTATCAGTATCTGGTGTTGGAATAATTTCTAATAAACGTAAATATCTTGGAGGATTAAAAAAGTGTGTGCCACAAAAATGTTTTTTAAAATCATCACTTCTTCCTTCCGATAATAAGTGTATCGGTATTCCTGAAGTATTTGAAGTGATGAGTGTTCCAGGTTTTCTAAATTTTTCTACTTGTTCGTAAACCTGATGTTTAATATCTAATCTTTCAATAACTACTTCAATAATCCAATCGCAAGTAGCAATATCTTTCATATCATCTACAAAATTTCCTGTAGTGATTTTACTCACTACATTTTTTGTAAAAACAGGACTAGGATTAGTTTTTATTGCAGCATTTAAAGCATCGGTTACTATTTTATTTTTTTGTGCTTTTGGAGCTTCTGTAGGTAAGTCCTTAGGCTGAATATCTAATAGCAATACTTGTACACCTATTCCTGCAAAATGACAAGCAATTCTACTACCCATTACACCACTACCTAATACAGCTATTTTTTTTATGCTTCGGTTCATACTTTTATTTTTTTATAAATCTTAGTTTTTTTTCTCACAGATAGCACGGATAACACAGATATTTTTTATCTCTTGTTTTTTATCTGTGTTATCTGTGAGCCTTATTATCCATTAATAATTCTCACAATTGATTCTTTATCTTTTAAAAATGATGTATTAAAATTAATTAAAAATCCAACTTGTATTTCACTAAGCTTTAAATAGGTTAGCAGTTGTTTTTTATGAACATCTTCTAACTCTTTTACAGATTTAATTTCGATAATTACTTTTTGTTCAACAATAATATCAAGTCGAAATCCTAATTCTAAATATTCACCTTTATATTCAACAGGCAATGCTACTTGGCTTTTTGCTTTGATGCCCTGCAATTCAAACTCTTTCATCAAAGCCATTTCATAAACACTTTCTAAAAGGCCAGGACCTAATTGATTATATACTTCAAATAATGCTCCACGAATTTTGTATGTTAAATCGTCAAGTTCCATTTTAAAAGATCTGCTTTTGCTTTTAAACAAAACTAAATAAAAATTAGTTAGCTATGCAACTATTTTTAAATATTTTGTATTCAACTTACATAATCAACTGAATAAGAAAAAATTCTGGGAATTCTTCGATTTCTGTGAGATTATTTTTCCAAGATTTTCTTTAGGGGTGCAATGGCGACACAACTAATTCTTTGGCAATTTCTGCACCAAGTTTTGCATTATTCTTTATCAAAGCAATATTTGCAGCAAGGCTTTCCCCAGAGGTTTCTTGTGCAATATATTGAAGGATGAAAGGAGTGATATTTTTTCCCTTTATATTTTTTTCATCTGCCGACTTTAAAGCTTGTTGAATATGTTTTTCCATAATCACAGCTGGAACTTCAAATTCTGTTGGAATGGGATTAGCAATTAAAACAGACCCTTTTAAACCCAACTCCCATTTTATTTGCAACATATCTGCAATTTCATTTGCTGTGTTCAATGTTAATGGACTTTGAAAGAGGCTTTCTCTTGAATAAAAACTTGGAAAAATTTGCTGACCATAAGTAACTACAGGAACACCTAAAGTTTCTAAATATTATAAAGTTAAACCAATATCTAAAATAGATTTTATACC
>JANLVQ010000338.1:0-2461 GCA_031364085.1 Chitinophagaceae bacterium | reverse complement strand
AGTGAAGACAATCCCGAACACAGTAAAGAGTTGTTGAAAAATGCAATGGGATTACCAACCATAAAAATTCGTGAATGTTTAGTGCCAAGAACAGAAATTGAAGCAGTTGATATTAACACTTCCATTCAAGAAATAAAAGAAAAATTTATAGAAACTAAATTGAGTAAATTATTGGTTTTTGAAAACTCTATCGACGAAATAAAAGGCTATGTACATCAGCTAGATTTATACAAAAAGCCCAATACACTTAACGAAATTATTTTACCTATACCTGTTGTGCCAGAGAGCATGTGGGCTGCTGATTTAATTAATAAATTTACCAAAGAGCATAAAAGTATTGCATGGGTTGTAGATGAATTTGGTGGCACTGCTGGTATTATTACTATGGAAGATTTATTAGAAGAAATTTTTGGTGAGATAAAAGATGAACATGATGTTGAAGAATTTGTAGAAAAACAAATAAGCACTACTGAATTTATTTTTAGTGGAAGATTGGAACTGGATTATCTGAAAGAAAATTATAATTTGAATTTTTTAGAAATAGGAGAGACTGAAACACTTAGTGGTTATATCATCACCAATCACGAAGCTATTCCCTTAGCTAAAGAAACTATCATTATAAGCAATCATCAATTCGATATATTAAATGTGAGTGATACCAGAATTGAAATGGTTAAAATGAAAGTATTGAGATAATTAAGCTTCAATCAAATGGGTAGTTGCTTTAATATCTATCAATGCATTATATAAAACATCCAAATTTTCTTGTGAATTAAATGCCTGAATAGAATATCTTAAAAATATTTTTTCATCTAATTGCATTACAGGAATCTCAATTTTATATTTTTCAAATAAAAGTCTTTGTAATTTTTGTGGTTCTGCCGTTTTTAAGGGTATGCTATATAACTGAACCAAAAATTCATCTGAAATTGGTGCTAAAGAAGTTGAGTTTAAAAACTTACAAAACCTTTCTGCATTAGCCTGTACCAATGTTCTACAATTAAATGTAACTGTTTTCCAATCATTGCTTTCCATAAACTCAATAGCTTTTGGAATAGTTAAAAAAGCAGAATAATCTCTTGTGCCTTGCAGTTGATGATAATCTAAAAATTGAGTTTCTGATTGCAAGTTTTCTTCATAACCCCAACTTACAATTAAGGGGTCGAACAAATGTTGCAACTCTTTTTTTACATATAAAAAACTGCTGCCTTTAGGGGTCATCATCCATTTATGACAAGCACCTGTGTATATATCTGCTTGAAGTGTACTTAAGTTTACATCTATTTGACCAGGAGCATGTGCACCATCAACAAAAGTTAATAAACCTAATGCCTTTGCTTTAGCTAATATTTCTTCAACCGGCAATCGTAATCCTGTCGTACTAGTAATATGGCTTATAAAAACTAATTTGGTTTTTGAGGATAGTCCTTTAAAAAAGTCTTCAACAAATTGTTCTTTGGTAGTTAAAGGAAAATTGATGGGCTGACGAATATATTTTGCAGCAACTTTTTTGCAATAATAATTCCATGTTTTATCGCAAGCACCATATTCTAAATTAGTAGTAAGTACTTCATCGCCTTCTTTTAAATTAATACTTTTTGCTATGATGTTTACAGCATAAGAAGGATTGGTTACATAAACCAAATCTTCGCTATTACAATTTAAATATTTTCCCAATGCTTCTCTTGAAGTTTTTAAATATTGTAATCCATTTACTGTAATAAATTGTACAGGCTCTTGTTCTAATTCTAATTGAAAGGCTTGGTATTGTTTAAACACAGGTTTTGGGCAAGCACCAAAAGAACCAAAGTTTAAAAATGTAATATCGTCTCTCAATAAAAATTGAGACTTTAAATGTTCGTTCATGTTTTAGGATTTAAGCTTATCATTTTGTTGATGACGAGAACCATCTCTATTAGTTTTCTTTTCAAAGTTTTTTTGTAAGGCTTCAGTTAGGTTAACGCTGGTTTGATTGGCTAAGCAAATTAAAACCCATAACACATCTGCCATTTCATCTCCTAATTCTTTTTCTGCTTCATTGTTTTTGAAAGATTGTTCTCCATATTTTCTAACCATTATTCTAGACAACTCTCCCACTTCTTCAACTAAAATACCCAAATTAGTGAGTTCATTAAAATATCTTACACCAAAGGTTTTTATCCATTCATCCACTTTATTTTGAGCTTCTTGAATTGTAATATCATTCGTCATATTTATTATTTTACAAAGGGATATCTCTGCTTATTTTATTAAAATGTAGATTTTGTAAATTGATGCTAAAGCTGATGGTTTTAGAAAATATTTTATCGCCTAAAATAGATTTGTTATAATCTCTATACACTTTACTAAATAATATTGGTGCATAAATATTTACTGCATTATTAAATAAAGAAAGCTGTATTCCTGCATCAAACAAAAATCTTCCTGTTGCTGGATTATCTACCCAAGCTTCTGCATAAGT
>JANLVQ010000295.1:0-8648 GCA_031364085.1 Chitinophagaceae bacterium | reverse complement strand
TTTTATTCCTTTTTCCAGTAGTTTCAAAGCAGCAAATAATCCTGCTGGTCCAGCACCAATTATGATAACTGAATTAGAATGTTGATTGATTTCTTTAAGTTGTATTTGCTGAACAACTCTTTGTTTATAGGGCTCATCAATAAATACATGTAGAGTTAAGTTTATCCAAATTTGATGTCTACTTCTTGCATCAATAGATTCTTTTATTTTATAAAATCCAGAAATGTTATTTTCATTGATAACAAGATGAGTAGCTACATATGACTTAATGATTGCAGCATTTGCAGCCTCTGTAGGAGTAAGTTTGATAGATATTCTTTGTTGCATGCTGTTAGGTTTTTATCCTAAAAATTGCAAAACAGAAATAATTAGTATTGCCCGGTTTTTAATAATACTAAAGTACAAGCTTCAACAGGCTCAATTTTATTTTGTAGAGCTAATTGAAATAATTCTGTGTTTTCTGTTCCCGGATTAAAAATAATTCTTTTTGGTTGTAATGAAATAATATACTCAAAATAATCTTTTTGATATTTTTCACTTATGTATAAGGTAACAGTATCTATATCTTTATATTTTGGTTTACCTACTTCAATCTCAACATCATTTATTTTTCCCTTTTTATTTCCAATAGCAACAACTTCATGTTGATATTTACGCAATAGATTTATAGCAAGGTAACTATATCTTTCTTTATTTTCAGAAGCCCCAATTACTAAAGATTTCTTTTTATGCATTAATTTTTATTTGCTAAATACACTCCACATAAAATAATAATTAAACCTATTACATGTAAAATAGTAATATGTTCTCCATTTAACAAACCCCATCCAATTGCAACAAAAGGAATACCATATGTAACTGTTGAAGCAAACAAACCACCAGCTCGTTTCATTAAACTATAAAATAATATTGAAGCTATTGCCGTAGCTAATATTCCTAAAATACTACTAGCACTTGTTGCTAAAATATATTTTGATTCAACTAAATTCAAAGAAAAATAACCTGTGTAAATTAAAATAATAAATGCAGGAATTATTAGAAAAGAAAATGCAATTGCAGCAATTTGAATTGATGGCACACTTGTTAATTTTCTTACTACCATATTCACATTAAACCCATACAACACTGTTGCAAAAATTACAAAACCGATATATAAAAAATGATTGATCTGTTGATCTTTACTATTTGCATAAATTAAAAAAATACTTCCTGTTAAACCAATGACCACTCCAACAATTTTTCTTGTACTGGTTAGTAAATTAAAAAATAGAGCTCCTACTAAAATAACAAACAAAGGGGTTAATGAGTTTAAACTTCCTGCAATACCACCACCAATTTTTGTTTCGGCAATACAAAATAAAAATGCAGGAAAAAAACTACCAATTAATCCGCTTAATACAATATACTGTAACACATTTTTGGGTAATGTTTTAAATGCTTTATAGGCAAATGGCAACATCACAATTCCGGCACTAAATATTCTTATTGCAGCTACTTGATATGGAGAAAGTACAGGCTTTGAAAGATCATGATTTTCGAACATGCCCAATTTCATTAATTCAAAACTACTGCCCCAAATAAAGCAAAGTACAATGAACAAAATCCAATTTATAAGTTTACTATTCACACTAATTTTTTTTTGCAAATGTCAGTCAATTAAGATTCTAATCATGGAAAAATTATATTGCGTATTTACGAGTATTTTCTTTGTGCCGTTTCAACATAATTTTGTTGTTCATATAAAGATTCTGGGCTTGGATTATTTGTAATAGAAACTGATAAATAAAATAATGCTAAAAGTAGTATGGATGACATTAATAATTCTCCCCACGTAAACCAATAACCCCAAAAACTATATAGAACAGCTACTTCCGGCTCACTAACTTTATAAATCACCCTCACTTGCTCATTTGGAATTAATTTTCTTAATGGATATGAAGCGTTTACTTGATAGGTTTTGCTCATTACATTAAAAACAGCAAATTCCGATTTTGTTGAAGGATCAATTGTAATAGTTGCAGTTGTAATTTCTCCATCAAAATAATCTGGTTCTCTTGTATAGAATATATAACAAAAATAACAAACAACATAAAGTATGAGTAATAATTTATACAATATTATAAATTGAAAAATTAATTAATTGCTTTCAATATTAATTGCTTCACATCGGCCATTGCAATTCTTTCTTGAATCATAGTATCTCTATAACGAATAGTTACTGTATTATCTTCTTTTGTTTGATGATCGATAGTAACACAAAACGCTGTGCCAATTGCATCTTGTCGTCTGTAACGCTTACCAATACTATCTTTTTCCTCGTAATAACATTTAAATTCTTGCCTACAATCGTTCATCAATTCTTTAGCAATTTCTGGTAACCCATCTTTTTTTGTTAATGGAAGAATAGCTAATTTATTAGGAGAAAGTTTTACAGGAATTTTTAAAACTGTTCTACTATCGATAGTTCCATCTTCTTTAGTTATTGTTTCTTCTTGATATGAGTTAGAAAGTATTAACAAAAACATTCTGTCCAAACCAATTGATGTTTCTATTACATAAGGAATATAATTCTGATTAATTTCTGCATCGAAATATTGCTGCTTTTTTTTGCTGTATTCCTGATGTTGTTTTAAATCAAAATCACTTCTGCTATGAATGCCTTCAACTTCTTTAAACCCAAATGGAAATTCAAATTCAATATCACAAGCTTCTTTTGCATAGTGTGCTAACTTAACATGATCGTGATATCTGTATTTTTCTTGTGGTAAGCCCAAACTTAAATGCCATTTCAATCTTTCCTCTTTCCAAAACTTATACCACTCGCCTTCGGTACCAGGACGAACAAAAAATTGCATTTCCATTTGTTCAAACTCTCTCATTCTAAAAATAAATTGACGAGCAACAATTTCGTTTCTAAAAGCTTTACCAATTTGTGCAATTCCAAAAGGCACTTTCATACGTGCCGATTTTTGTACATTTAAAAAGTTTACAAAAATTCCTTGTGCAGTTTCTGGTCGTAAATATATTGTGTCAGCCTCTTCAGTAACACTTCCTAATTTCGTATCAAACATTAAATTGAACTGACGAATATCTGTCCAGTTACAAGTACCACTTACAGGGCAAGAAATTTTATTTTCTACAATTAGTTTTGTTAAATCCTCAAATGCATCTTCAGCCAATAACTTTTCCATTTTAGCTGTTAATGCATCAGCCAATTCTGTTTTACTTTCTTTTTTTAAAGTTTCAGCAAATCCTTCAATCAAATGATCAACTCTATATCGTTTTTTGCTATCATATTATCAATCATAGGATCACTAAAATTATCTACGTGACCACTAGCTTTCCAAGTTGTAGGATGCATAAAAATTGCAGCATCAATGCCTACAATATTTTCATTCATTTGAGTCATGCTCTTCCACCAAAAATCTTTAATATTTTTCTTTAATTCACTACCATATGGACCGTAATCGTAAACAGCACTTAAACCATCGTATATTTCACTCGATTGAAATACAAAACCATACTCTTTTGCATGTGCAATAATTGCTTGTAAATTATTCTCAGTTAACATGCTGCAAATATAGGTTTACATAAGATTTGATTAGTGTTTAAATGACATTACATTTGCCACATGAGAGAAGTTAAAACTTATGAATTTATTGTTGTATTAAAAAAGAATTCAACCAAACTTATAGATACTGTGAGTTTGTTTATGCTTGCCTTTTCCATTGCCATATTTTTATATGAGTTTTCATGGAAATTTGTAAATGCCAATAAAACTATAAATGCAGATAATGGTTTAATGCTTATTTGGATATTTGGAATTATTGGTTGGATGTATTATTGTAGATCGCTACAAAAAAGAGGCATAGAACCTTATTATCGGTTTGCTTTATTATTAGCTGCTTGGGGCTGGTTTATGAATCCAAGTGTTCCTTGGCTTTCGATTTTATTTTTAATAGCAGCAATTATAGAAAAGCCAGTAAAAATTACACCAGAGTATGCTTTTGATGATGATGGTATTATTAATAATTCTTTACCTCAAAAAAAGTATTCATGGAGTGAAATGAATAATGTAGTGCTACAATCTGGAATGTTAACTCTAGATTTTAAAAACAATAAACTCATTCAAAAAGAAGTGAATGATGCTGTTTCTGAGGAAGTGGAAAAGGAGTTTAATGCTTACTGTAAACTACAATTAGCAAAATAAAAAACCGTTAATTTCTTAATGGTTTAAAATATTATTTCTTAGTTTCTTTTTTCTTCTTAGCTGTTTTTGGAGTTAACATCAAAAACATTCTTTTACCTTCTAACTTTAAAATATAAAATAGAGGCTATTTTATCTCCTTCCCAGCAACGTCTCCTGTATGGGACGTTGCGTTTGTTGTTACATATTATCCAATTGTTTATAATGTTTAACATTAAAACAACCCTGTTCCCCAATACGCAACGTCCCTTTCCTAATCAGATGGCTTGGCGAGGAGACGTTGCTGGGAAGGAATGCTGTATGCTGTATGCTGTATCTGAAACTAATGCTATTTAAAAAGTATAACACATAAGAATCTTGTGTAGTTGGTAAAACGATATTACTTACTTTATTTTAATAAAAAAAATATTTTCCAACAGTTATAGTGTAAACAACAGCTAGTAAATTAAGAATTTAATGCTTATTATCAACCAAAATTGTAAACATAAAAAAAACCGTTAATTAATTAACGGTTTTAAAAATATTATTCTTTAGCTTCTTTTTTCTTTTTTGCAGTTTTTGGTGTTAACATCAAAAACATTCTTTTGCCTTCTAATTTTGGTAAAGTTTCTGGCTGACCAACATCAGCAAGTCTTTCAGCGAATTTTAATAAAACTAATTCCCCTCTTTCTTTAAACATTATTGCACGTCCTTTAAATTGTACATAAGCTTTTACTTTATTGCCATCTTTTAAAAATCCTTCGGCATGCTTAGCTTTAAAATTAAAATCGTGGTCATCTGTACTTGGTGTAAAACGTACTTCTTTAACCTCACTTTGTTTGGCATTAGCCTTCATCTCTTTTTCCTTCTTCTTTTTTTCGTATAGGAATTTTTTATAATCGATGGCTTTACAAACTGGTGGATCTGCTTGTGGAGAAATTTCCACTAAATCTAGTTCAAGTTCTCTGGCTATTTTAAGGGCTTCTTGTATGGAATAAACTCCAACTGTTACATTTTCGCCAACAAGCCTTACTTGTTGTGCTCTTATTCTTTCATTTATTTTATGTTCCGGTTCTTGTTGTCTTTGAAATCTCGGATTAAATCTGCCCCCTCCAGGGCGTGGTGGAAATGCCATTAAGTGTTTTTTGGTGATTAATTTCTTTTATTGATTTGTAAAAATAAAGTTATTCGGTTGATTTTCTGTGCAAAATTTCTTCAACTATGTTTTCAGTAAATTCTTGAATACTTTGCTGCCCCAAATCTCCTTTTCCCTGACGACGAATTGAAAGCATATTTTCAGTAGCTTCTTTTTCTCCAATTACTAACATATAAGGTACTCTACTTAGCTCTGCTTCTCTAATTTTTTTACCAATTTTTTCGTTTCTATCATCAATTTCAACTCTAACATTTTTATCTCTCAAAGTTTTTAATACCTTATTGGCATAATCCATAAACTTATCACTTATGGGTAATATTTTAACTTGTAAAGGAGCTAACCAAACTGGAAATTTGCCAGCATAATGCTCTAGTAAGAACCCAATAAAACGTTCATGAGTACCTAATGGAGCTCTATGAATAATTAATGGAATTTCTGGTTCGTTATTTTGATTGGTGAAACTTAGTTTAAAACTTCGGCTTTGAGCAAAATCAACCTGGTTAGTTGCTAATGTAAATTCTCTACCAATAACACTCCAAATTTGAACATCTATTTTAGGGCCATAGAATGCAGCCTCATCCTGCACTTCAACAAAAGGAGTTCCAGTTTCTATTAAAACTTTACGAACTAAATCTTCAGTTTCTTTCCAAAGTTCTGGTTCATTAACATATTTCTGTCCAAGTTTTTCTGGATTATGTAAACTCAAACGCATCACAAATTTATCTACACCAAATATTTTAAAGTACTTCAAATACATTTCGTTTACTGCTTTAAACTCTTGTGCAAAATCTTCTTTGCTACAATAAATATGTGCATCGTTCATGTGTAAACAACGAACACGCATTAAGCCAAATAATTCACCACTTTGCTCATACCTGTAACAAGTACCATATTCTGCAATTCTATAAGGCAAGTCTCTATAACTTTTAGGTTCAGCATCAAATATTTTATGATGATGTGGGCAGTTCATGGCTCTTAAATAAAATATTTCTCCATCAATTTCCATTGGAGGAAACATGCTATCTGCATAGTAAGGTAAATGACCACTGGTTTTATACAAACTTTCTTTTGCAATATGTGGAGTAACTACTCTTTTATAGCCTCCAGCAGTTTCAGTTTCTTTAGCTAGTTTTTCAAGTTCTTCAATAATTACAGTTCCATTAGGCATCCAAAGAATTAAGCCCTGACCAACTTGGTCATCCATTGTGTAAATGCTTAATTCTTTACCTAATTTTCTATGGTCACGTTTTTTGGCTTCTTCCAACATCAATAAATACTCATCCAATTCTTTTTGATTCGGGAAAGTGATACCATAAATACGCGTAAGTTGTTTGTTTTTTTCATCACCTTTCCAATACGCACCAGCTATTGAAGTTAATTTTATAGCTTTGATAAATGATGTATTTGGAATATGTGGACCACGACATAAATCAGTAAAATTTCCTTGAGTGTAGAAAGTGATATTTCCATCTTCAAGATTTTGTAAAAGATCTAATTTATACTCATCATTTTTTTCTGTGAAATATGCAATTGCTTCAGCTTTTGATTGGTATTTTCTTACAAAATTGTTGCTTTGTTTTGCTAACTCATTCATCTTTTTTTCAAGATCTGGTAAATCTTCTTCACTTAATTTATGATCTCCTAAATCTATATCATAATAAAAGCCTTTTTCCAAGGCTGGTCCAACCCAAAATTTTGCTCCAGTAAATTTATCTTCAATTGCTTCTGCCATAAGATGGGCAGATGAATGCCAAAAAGTATTTTTACCTTCAGTATCATCCCACATTAAAAATTTTACGTTGGCATCAGTTTCAATTGGTCTGGTAGCATCCCAAACTTCTCCATTAACACTAGCAGCTAAAACTTTTCTTGCCAATCCTTCACTAATACTTTTTGCAATATCCAAAGCAGTTGTTCCTTTTTCAAACTGTCGAATTGCACCATCTGGAAAACTTATATTAATCATGTATTGTATTGATATGGCTGCGAAAATAAGCAATGATTGTTCAGAAAGTTAAAAGCGTTGAAAACTCTTCATATAAATCTTTAACAGTTCTTTTAGCTGTTAATATTTTAGCTGTGTTAGTTTTGTACTATGCGTTGGATATTGACTATTTTCATTTTACTATGGTCTGTTTTTTTTCTAAATGCTCAGAATTTAAAGGGTATTTGGAGAGGTTCTTTTGAACAAAGAATTCTTGACCCTGTATTTGGGAAGTTTTCTAAGGAATCTTATAGATACGAAGTTCAATTAAATCAATTAAAAAATAATGGTGTTGAGGGTGTTACTTACTCTTATTTATCAACCATATTTTATGGTAAAGCTGCATTGAAAGGTGTTCTAGATAAAAAAAATAAAACAGTAACCCTTAAAGAAACTATCATGCTTGAGATGAAATCAGCAGGAACATCAGATGGTTGTTTAATGACTTGTTATTTAGATTATTCAAAGAGTGGAACAATTGAAGCCTTAATTGGTACTTACACAACTATAAATATTAAGACAAAAGCTGATTGTGGTTATGGTACAGTTTATTTGGAAAAAGTAAAAGAAAGTGATTTTGAATTGGAAAGTTTTTTGAAGAAAGATCAAGATAAAATTTTTAAAAAAACTGAACCCTCTAGCTTAATTTTTCCTAGAAAAATGTCGCCTAATAATGCTAATAATCCAAAAACACAGTTATTAACTACTGTAGAACCTGAAAGAAAAACTATAGTTCAAAATAATAAAACGAATAATTTACCAAAACCAAGCATTCCGAAAATTAATAACAAATTAAAAACTGAAGAAAAAGAATTGACAATAAAAAAAGAAAAAATTGATGTAAAAGAAGATATTGTAAAATTAACTGATACAACAATTATTAAACCCAATATAATTGAACCAGAAATTAAAATAATTCCAGCACCATTTGTAAAAGAATTAAAAGAAAGAGAAAATAAATTAGCAACAAAAATTTTTATTGATTGTAAAAATGTAAATATTGAGTTTTACGATAATGGTGAAATTGATAACGATTCCATTTCAGTTTTTTTAGACAATAAAATTATTATAGATAATCAAAGATTGAGTACTAAACCCATTGTATTAAATCTTCATTTTGATGATAAAAATACTTTTTATGAATTGATTACAGTTGCAGAAAACTTAGGCGATATTCCACCTAATACAGCATTAATGGTAATTAATTATGGCAAGAAAAGACAAGAAATATTTTTAACTTCTGATGACAAAATGAATGCTAAAGTTATTTTAGAATACAAGCCTTCGAAATAATTAATCTGCTTTCCCTTCAACCACAATTA
>JANLVQ010000233.1:0-38458 GCA_031364085.1 Chitinophagaceae bacterium | reverse complement strand
ATTTGCAGTATTGCTTGGGTTAGTAATAAATTCTACCCAAACATTTGTCCAATAATAATCTTGTGATTGACCAGCTAATAAAATATCTTTTTTAATTTGATTTTTACTTGCCGTAGTTAAATCCATTCTAAATAAATATTTTATTAAATCGTCTATTAAAATATTGGGGTTGCTAGAGTTAGATAATGTTTTAGCAAATTCGGCAGCATCTACAATAATTTTTTTTGTATTGAAAGTATAACCAGTTAACATTATAGTATCTGTAAACTGATTTCTTTTAGGCAGTGTGTCGCTATTAATCCAAATTTCATAAAACTGCGGTACTTGATAATATGCTTTCCAACCTGCAACATCTGGTGGGTCTCCAATACTTTGGTTCATTGTTGCACCATAATTTATTAGCCAATTCCATAAGCCATAGTTAGAAACATAATCTGTATTAACAGGAAAAACTACATTCATCTCTCTAGTTAATCCAACACATAACTCAATAGGACTTTTTATGTAACAGCCCTGATTTAAAACATCAAAAAAATGTTCACTTTTAAATAATGTATCTAATACTGGTTTAATATTATAATTATTACTTCTTAAAATAGCAGCCAAAGGAACAATAACATTGGTTTCGGTACTAGCATCAATATCGTAATATACAAACCAGCGATATATTCTTCTGCAGATATTTTCAGAAACTTCATTCTTTACAAAAATCATGTTCAACAAATCATCAAGCTCTAAATCCCCAGCAGTAGCACCAGTTTTGCCCTGAATTACTGTGTTATTGTAAAAAGATGAAAATGTTTTATTGGTACTATCATGTCTGCTAGATGTAAAATATGAATTTAGTGTTGTTGAATTATTTCTCCATCCTGTTAACACTTTTGAAGCAGCTTTTACATCATTTTCAGAATAGGGAGCACCCCCCTCTTTTCCTACACAAAAAAGTTCTTGTAACTCTCTTCCATAATTTTCATCTGGTGCCGCTGCTGTGTTTAATTGTCCATTTAAATACACTAACATCGCAGGATCTAGGGTAATCCCACGCACCATTGTTTTAAAATTTCCAAGAGCATTTGTTCTTAGATAATTGTGATGTTTATAAACGTATTGGGCATTACCAATATCATTGGTTTCTGTAGCAAAATGATTATGCCAAAACATGGTCATTTTCTCGCGAATGCTTCTGTCCTGATTTATCAAAACACCTATCCACCATTTTTTAAACGAAGCCCTTCTTCTACTTGCTATAGTTCCATCATTATTGGGGTCGTTTACCCATGTTTCACCCAAAGAAATATTTGTATCAGGCAGCGTTGCACCTATTGAATCATATTCTTTTACTGGTGGGTCTGGAATTGCAGCTGTTGGATTTATTAATTCATTTACAGTGGCGGTCATGCTTTTGGCTTTAAAATAATCTATGTCAGATTTTTTTGCACCAAACATGGTTCTTTTTAAAAGATGAATCACTTCGTTTTCTGTCCATGTACCAGTATAAAGAGAAAGGCCGGTATTTGTTCTGTAAGCTGGATAATCAGTAGTTTTTTGAGAAGTTGTTTTTTTAGTAGTGGTTAAAAAGGTTCTCCTATCCATTGTTAAAATTTGTTAGTTTTCGAGGTAGACTCAGATTATCTTCCTTAGTTTAATCAACTAATATATACACAAATCATCATGTAAAAAAAAATCCTTCTAAAAATTTAGAAGGATTTTCAAGATGAGAATAATTTTTTATTCAATATTTTCTATAATTCCTGCTATACCTTGACCTCCACCCACACAAGCAGAAACTAATCCATATTTTTTATTTAGCCTTTTCATATCATGTAAAAGCTGAATTGTTAATTTACAACCTGTACAACCCAATGGATGGCCTAATGCAATGGCACCACCATTAATATTTATAATTTCTTTATTTAAACCTAATTCATTAATCACAGCTAAAGATTGTGATGCAAATGCTTCGTTTAATTCAATCAAATCAATGTCATTGATTAACATTGAAGCTTGCTTTAAAACCTTTGGTATTGCTGCAACTGGACCTATTCCCATAATTCTTGGATGCACACCCGCTACTGCACTATTCACTAATCTGCCAATTGGTTTTATGCCCAATTCATTAATCATTCTTTCACTCATTACAATAACAAAAGCTGCTCCATCGCTAGTTTGTGAGCTATTACCTGCCGTAACACTTCCACCTATTGCAAAGGCAGGTTTTAGTTTTGCTAAAACCTCTACTGTTGTATCTGCTCTTACGCCATCATCTGTATCAATTATGTAATTTTTAATGGCTTTTTTTCCTTTTTCATTGATATAGGTTTCTTCTACATTAATTGGTAATATCCCTGATTTAAAATAACCATTATCAATGGCATTTTTTGCTTTGATATGAGAATGATATGCAAACTCATCTTGAGCTTCTCTACTTACATTAAATTCGCTGGCAACGGCTTCTGCAGTTAAGCCCATGCTTAAATAATAATCGGGTTCGTCTTTTGTAATGTTATATGAGGGGACTGTTTTCCAACCTGCAGTTGGTACTAAGCTCATACTTTCTGTACCGCCTGCAATAACACATTCGGCCATTCCTGATCTAATTTTTGCAGTAGCCATTGCAATACTTTCTAAACCACTTGCACAATATCTATTAATGGTTATTCCTGCAACATCAATTCCTAATGCTTTGGCTGCAATGATTCTACCAAACTGTAAGCCTTGCTCTGCTTCAGGTACAGCATTGCCTACAATAACATCATCAATTCTTTTGGTATCAAGTTGAGGAATGGTTGCAGTTAATCCTTTAATTACTTCAACAGCTAAATCATCTGGTCGGTAAAAACGAAATCCTCCTTTTTTACTTTTAGTAACTGCTGTTCTATATCCTGCAACTATGTATGCTTCTTGCATATTTTGAAAATTTAAACATCAAAGATACAAAAAAGTTGTTTATGCAACTATGTATCAGAAAATTGAGTGAATAAAATTGGAACTAGTCTTTATTTAGACTGATTATCCGGAGGATTTTTCCCTTGTGGTTTTTGTTGGTTGGGATTATTATTTCTATTTGGTCTTTGTGGTGCTTGAGAACGGTTTCCTTTATTTGTATTGTTATTCGCATTAGGTTGGGATTGAGTTTCTTTTCTATTAGCATCTTGATGGCGACTTCTTTGTTGGTCTTTTCTTCGTTTATCGTTTCGTTCTAAACTTTTTAAACTTATTTGCCCAACCACATCAACAAACTCCGGTTCAACATCTTTTGGTTTATTACTGGTTACTTCAACCTCTTCTAACTCATCTGGTCTAATTCCTTTTGCATTTAATTGTTTAATTTCTTTAACACGTTCAATGGTTAAAGGATAGTGTTTTGTTCCTCCTTGAACAACATACCACATGAGGTTTTTAAAAATATCTTTCTTAATTAAAAATGCTGGAGCTCTTGCAATTTCAATGGTATCTGCATTATCTGGAAAATGTTGTAAAGCATCTAAATAAGTATCTAATTCGTAATTCAAACAGCATTTTAATCTACCACACTGACCGCTCAATTTTGTTTGGTTGATGGATAGATTTTGATAACGAGCGGCTGTAGTGTTAACGCTTTTAAAATCTTGCAACCAAGTGCTACAACACAATTCCCTTCCACAACTTCCAATACCGCCAACTTTTCCTGCTTCTTGTCGAATTCCAATTTGTTTCATTTCTACCTTAAGTTTAAACTCGCTGGCAAAAAATCTTATCAACTCTCTAAAATCCACTCTATCATCAGCAGTATAAAAGAAAGTTGCTTTTTTGCCATCAGCTTGTATTTCTACTTCGCTTAACTTCATTTGAAGTTTTAGGTTTCGGGCAAATTCTCTACTTTTTGCTTGAACAGCAGGTTCTCTATCTTTTTGGTAATAATAATTTGATACGTCTTTTTCTGTACTCAATCTCAAAATTTTTTTCATTTCAGGATCAGCTTCTTTTACACCATGTTTTTTCATTTGTAAACGAACAAGTTCACCTGATAAAGAAACCTGTCCTACATCAAACCCATTTACACCCTCAACAGTAACATAATCACCTTTTTCATAGTATTGAAAAGTTGGGTTTATGTAAAAATCTTTTCTGCTGCCTTGCTTAAAGCTAACTTCAACAACTTTACACGAGTTTTCAAGATCGCTTTTTGGAAGATTTTTAAGCCAATCGTGCACATTTAATCTATTACAGCCACCTGTACTACATCCTCCATTGCTTTTACATCCATTTGGTTTACCTGTACCACAAGATCCACATCCCATATTATTGAGTTTAGAGCATTAATATTGATTTGTTTGAGGATTGAAAATAAAAAAGGGCAAGACAAATGTTTGGTTTTAAACATTTTTATTTAGAAATACATATATATAACTAAACCCAAGGTTTAGTAAATTTTTATTTAAGCCCTTCACACAATTGCTCTTTCTCTTTTATATATTGAACTATTTCTTCATGCCACTTTACACTTCTTCAAAATACAAACTTCAATACACCAAAAATAGAGGATTTTTTTAATTTTTTCAAAATCTTATGTATCTTGTTGCCCTAACTACTGGTTTATGGCATTAAAACTTATTGATCACGGATCTGAAGAATACCAACAAATGGTAGATTTAAGATTTAATGTGTTACGTAAACCCCTTGGCTTAGATTTTAGTAGTGAAGAGCTGGAAAAGGAAAAGGAAGACGTTTTAATGGGTTGCTTTGATGAAGAAAAACTTGAAGGCTGTTGTTTATTAACTCCTGTTGGTACCAATGCATTTCGGTTAAGACAAATGGCAGTTATGAATGGGTTACAAGGTAAAGGTGTAGGACGAGTATTAATGAGTTTTGCTGAAAATATTGCTAGAGATATGGGCAAAGAAAAATTGATTATGCATGCAAGAAAGTCTGCGGTTGGTTTTTATGAAAAGCTCGGCTATAAAATTTGTGGCGATGAGTTTGATGAGGTTACTATACCACATTATGTTATGGAAAAGGTTTTATAATAACTTTTCTACTTTCACGTTTTAATACTAGCGTGAAAGTTTTTTTTTCTATAATTTTTTGTTGTATTCATTGGTTTGCCTTAGCAACAGACTCTACGAGTTATATAGTTTATTTTAATTTTAATGATGATAAACTAACTTCTGAAAGCCAACAAAAGCTAGCCGATTATTTTAAATCGTTCGATTATATAAATTATAGAATGACTAAAATAGTTATTGTGGGTCATACAGACCAAATAGGAACAAGTGGTTTTAATTATGATCTATCAATTAGAAGAGCGAATACAATAGCCGTTTTTTTAATTTCTCTTAATATACCTCTTAATATTTTATCTCCTTTAGAAGGCTTTGGAAAAGATAAATTAATAATGCCTAATTTAGATGAAAAGGCCAGGTCGTATAATAGAAGGGTTGAAATTATTACCTACTACGAAAAAATTATACGTGTTAAAAAGGATAAACCACCATCCGTTTTTGACCCTCCTGTAGAAATAATAAAACCTGCTGAAAATATTAAGCTATCGGATAAAATTAAAGACAGTACTTTAAAAGTTGGAGATAAAATTGAGTTGCCCAATATTTTCTTTTATGGAGGATTGCCTGTTTTTTTACAAATATCATATCCTTATTTAGAAGAAATGGTTGCTACACTACAACACTATCCAAATATAGAAATTGAAATTCAAGGACATGTTTGTTGTACTAACGATGTTGATGGAATTGATAATTCTACAGGAAAAAGAAACCTTTCTGAAGTTAGGGCAAAAGCAGTATATGATTATTTAGTTGAACATGGAATTGATAAAAAAAGAATGCAACACAATGGTTATGGCCATAAATCTCCTATTACCCTTGATAGAACAGAAGCAGAAAGAACTCGTAACAGAAGGGTTGAATTAAAAATCTTAAAAAAATAAGATTCTCAACCTTAAACAACAAATACCTTTAACAATTCGTTTTTCTTTATACAAGTATTTTTACGTTTTATATTAATGAAGAACTTTTTTTTATATACAATAGTTGCTCTATTATTTATTTCATGCGAAAAAGAATATAGTGTTGAGGGAGCAACCATTGGTAGCGGTAATGCAACTGGCACTTTACAAGACTCGGCTGGAAATTGTAAAAACATTTTTGTTTCTGGAATTTATAAAGAGGCCACTACCTTAAACGTTTCAAATTATATTATAGCCAATGTAACTTTTAATACAATAGGTTATTATAAAATTTATTCTGATACCGTAAATGGATTTTGGTTTTACACGGAAGGCTATGCTTTCTCGGCAGGTTTAAAAAATATTACTATTAATGGATTTGGTGCCCCCTTTTTGGCTGTTAATGCAAATTTTAAACTTCGATTTGGAAACAGTGTTTGTAATTTTCAAGTTGTTTATAATGGTGGTGATATTGTACAAAATGCAAACAATGATTATTTCCCCACTTCAACCTTAAGCAATTGGACCTATTACAATTCAAGCATTAGCGATACTGTTATTATAAATGTTTTAGCAACTAATAAAACTATCGATGGAAATTTATATCGACAGTTTCATTTGTTTATTCCTTTTTTTAGTGCTCATGATACTTTATATTATAGAAAAGATGGAACAGGTAATTATTATAGATATTATGCAATTGGCAGTGGACCAAAAGCTGAATTTACATTTTTAAAAGATTATGCAAGTGTTGGTACAACCTGGGAAAGCCCTGTTGTTGTAGGTACATTATCTGGCAATCCTGCCAATGTAAAATATAAATTTACTTTAACTTCAAAAGATATAACTGCAACAATTGGAGGCAAGGTAATAGATAGCATTATTACAGTTAAAGAAGAAACTCAATATTTTGAATTAGGCTCATACAACACTAAAAACATCTTTGTATATAGTTATGCAAAAAAGATTGGTTTAGTAGATATTAACCAACTTAACTCCATTCCAAATATTTCAGTTCCAATTAGGCGTTGGCGGGTTTATTAATGGTGTTTTTTAGCTTTTCTAAAAAAAATATTTCTAATATTAATAAATTTTATTTAACAAAAAACTTTTGGCTATTATCTATTAATAGCTATTATTGCAGCATTACAAAATAAGGAAAAGTGCAGAAGCATGAGTAAAAAACAATTATATACAATAGAGTTTCCTGTTCGTTGCTCACCAGCTATATTATGGGGCTTTTTAAGTTCGCCTGTTGGTTTACAAGAATGGTTTGCTGATAAGGTTGATGAATGGGAGGGTGTTATTAACTTTAGCTGGGGAAATGGAACACCAGAAAAAGCAAAAGTTTTAGATGAAGAAGAAGAACATTTCATCAAATACCAATGGTTAGATGGTAATAAAGATGAGTATTTTGAATTTAGAATTACTAAAACAGAAATCTCTAATCAAACCATTTTGATGATAACTGATTTTGCAGAAAAAAACGAAATTAAAGATGCAACCCAGTTATGGGATTATCAAATTAAAGAACTTTTTCATAGGCTTGGAAGTTAGTTTCATCTACAAGCTTAGCTAATTGCTGAAAATTTTCTTTCAAAAAATATTCAACACTATCCCACTCTTGTAGTGGGATTTTTTTTGCCAATTTTATAAATTTCATTCCTTCAATTTGAGATGATGGGGCTTGCTCTAATTTAATAAAATTATCTTCTTTAAAATGATGATGCCATGGACTTTCATGAATACACAAGCTCCAATCTTTAAAATTTGATTTAGTTTTTAATAGGGTGTATTTAATGTCATCAACTAAACAACCTGTTATTAAAAAATTAATGCTGATATAATTTCCCCACCAAAAAAAAGTTCTTACAGCAAAAACATTAATGCCCTTAAAATAATTTGGAGAATCTAACATTACCCAGGGCATTTGCAAATAATTTTCTCCCTTAGATATTTTTCCATTACTGCTTTTAATAGAATTGGGTAAATTATTTAATTCTTGCAATTGTTCTTTATAAAAAAGGTCTACAGTGCAAAACAATTGATACACTTTTTCTATTACAGCGTTTTTTGTTAAAAATATCTCTTGATTTAAAACAAGGTTCTTTTCAGTATTTGAAAGGGTTACTTTTGCCATCATACAAAAATCGTTAATTAAAAATAAGCTTGTTTAAGAAATTAGATATATTAATCATCAAGTCCTTCATCGGTCCATTTTTTGCAACTTTTTCAATTGCAGTTTTTGTATTTACGCTACAATTTTTTTGGTTGTATTTAGATGACATGGTGGGCAAGGGATTAAATTTTTTAGTTTTACTTAAATTAATTGGCTTTGTTGTTATACACTGGGTGCCCTTAGCCTTGCCTTTATCTATGCTGCTTTCGGGCATTATGACTTTTGGAAATTTAGGAGAAAGTTTTGAAATAGTGGCCATAAAATCTGCGGGTATCTCTTTGTTGCGTTTTATGATGCCGCTAATTGTTATTGCATGTGGCATAAGCATAATTGCATTTATTTTTTTAAACTTTTTTATTCCGGTTGCAGAATTAAAACTTGAAACATTAAAGCACGATATCATTTTAAAACAACCCGCTTTCGATATTAAAGAGGGCGTTTTTTATAATAAACTTCGGGGGTTTGTTATTAAAATTGGTACAAAAGAAAAAGATGATAGCACTATTAGAAATGTTGTAATTTTTGAGGGCAATAACAATGTTCAAGACAATTTAATAACTGCAGAAAGTGGTGTAATGCGTGTAACCAAAGATAAAAAATTTTTAGAGTTTGTTTTATATAATGGAACCAGATATCAAGAAAAAGGACAGCCCAATTCTTTAAATACAGATTATATACGAATGGGTTTTAAGCAATACAGCAAACTACTTGATTTAAGTAGTTTGCAAATGGGTAATACTAGCGAAGAGGGTTTAGATAGAAATCCTAAAATGCTCAGCATTCGACAAATTGATTATACCATAGATTCTTTAATTGTTTCGAACAAAGAACTAAAGAAAAAAATTGATAAAAACTTAGATACAGCTTTTGCCTTCACAACTTATAAAACTCCAACATCTACTATAATAAAAAATAACCATATTGTTAAAGCAAAAAATTTTGAATCGCTTATACCAGATTCGTTAAAGCTTAAAGTTTTTCAAAATAGTATAATTGTTAACAATCTTGCAATAGAAAATTTAAATTCAATTAGTAATGAATTTAAAACAAAAAAAGATTCGTTAAGAATACATGAAATTGAGTGGCACAAACGTTTTACTTATAGCATTGCTTGTTTACTGTTGTTTTTAATTGGTGCCCCTTTAGGCAGCATTATACGAAAAGGTGGTTTGGGAACACCGCTTGTTTTTGCCATAATCTTTTTTGCTGTTTTTTATCTGCTCAACACTTTTGGTGAAAAACTTTCAAAAGAAAATGTAATGAGTGCTTTTACGGGCATTTGGCTTTCAATTTATGTTTTAGTTCCTGTAGCATTTTTCTTGATTTTTAAAGCAATGAGAGATTCTCAATTATTTAATAATGAGTTTTATTTTAGGTTATTTAGGAAGATTAAAACAATAATCAACAACTTCAAAACAACAGCTTAAAACATGAAAAAGATTTTAAATACTCGTAGACATTTTTTATTAAATAGCGGAAAAGCTGCAATGGCATTTGGTTTAAGCCAAACTATATTGCCCAGTTTTACAAGCATTATTTATATAGATAAAAACTTTTCCGAAAATTTATTTGTACAAAAACCACTAGCTTTTGGCTATGATAGTTTACAGAATAGTATTGATGAATTAACAATGGAAATTCATTATACCAAACACGCCGGGGGATATTGTAAAAACTTAAACGAGGCTTTTGCTGTAGAAGTAAAAGACAAGAGTTTGTGTTTAGAAAAAATATTAAACAACATTTCATCTTACAGCACAAAAATGAGAAATAATGCTGGGGGGCATTATAATCATGAAATGTTTTGGCAATGCTTAACTCCAAAAACAAACTCTTTAACCGACCCGAAACTCTTAGAAAAAATAAATACAGATTTTGGATCTTTCGAAAATTTAAAAACTAAGTTTAATGATGCTGCTAAAACAAGATTTGGTAGCGGTTGGGCTTGGTTAATTAAACAAAAAGATGGAAAACTTGCTGTATGTTCAACACCCAATCAAGACAATCCTTTAATGAATCTTAGTGATTACAAAGGAACACCTATACTTTGTTTAGATGTTTGGGAACATGCTTATTATTTAAAGTATCAAAACAAACGTGCCGACTATATCAATAACTTTTGGAGTATCGTTAACTGGGATTATGTAACCCAACTTTATAAAGCATAGTATTACCAAATTAATTGCAATTCATTATCCCAGTTAGCTTTTACAATTAATTTATTTTTTAAAGCAATTATTTTTTCTGGTTGTTTTTTCAATCTATAATTTCCAGTGTCCCAAATGCCATTTGAATTTTCATCTTTCAAAATTCTCAAATTATACTCTCCGGGCTTATATAGTTTAAGATTAATTTCTTTTGTAAGAGAAAAAGTATTTAACAACACATCATCTTTATAAATTAAGAGTTTTTCATTTGTAGCAGATTGATTAACCCTAAATTTTAATTTGCCATAATCTTCTTCTCGAAACGTTGTAAAACCAAGTGTGTCTTTTTTGCTGGTTAATAATTTAGAAGAATCTGTTAGTGCATCTGTTTTAATAACGATGTAATATTTTGTTTTAAAATTAAGATTCGATTGAAGTGAAATTTTAGTAAAAGATGTGTCTGATTCTAATTTCCAATTTTGAAGAGCTACAAAATTTGAATCAACAAATCGAATAGTTTGAGTATTTGTGTTGTTTAAAACAGTATTGCTGGTTAATACAATAGCCGAGTCTAAAATATCAAATCTTCCGTTTGAAATATTTGTAGTAAAGTTGAGTTTCTTTTTTTCTCTACCTTCACTTTGCTTTGTTGCACTGCTTGTTTTTGGTGGTTCTTCAAACTGTTGAAACACGTAAACAATTGGGTTTTGTTTTGACTTTTTAGTCTGAGTTGGAGTATTTAAAAATCCAAATAATTTTGTTGAGTCATCATATTTTTTAGAAAAATTATTGGGTATGATAAACAAGTTGAAAATTGTATCGGGTAAATAATTAAAATAAAACTTCCCTTCCCCATCAAGTTTGCTGATGTATTGAGGCTTTGTTTTATAAACAGCAGTATCGCTCATGTTTTTATTTAATATTGCTATTAATGTTGAGTCGATGCTGCCATCTTTTGCAACTATTACAGAGCCTTGTAAACTATTGGTATGAATTTGCTTGCCTGTACTAAAAACAAAGGTTTTGTTTTTAGCAACATTGCCTTCGTTTACATCTTTTATTGAATTTCCAAAATTTATACTGTAAGTGGTGTTTGGCAGTAGTGAATCTTTTAAATTAATATATACATTCTTTAATTTATAATCAATGTTGGGTTGTGATTCTTGAACAGGGTTTACAAGAACTTGTTGAGCAATATCTTTCACTTCAACAAATTCATCAAATGTTAATGTAATTTTTTTTGTGGTTACATTTATTGCAGAATCTTTTGGAAATGCTGTAATTAAATTGGGTGGCAGCGAATCTCTTGGGCCGCCACTTGGTGGAATAATATTTGCACAGCTTGTTACTATACTACTAATTAAAAAAAATAAAATTGCTCTGTTGTAATATTGTAATAAAAACTCCATTGGTTTACAAACTTATTTCATTTATCATAACAACACATCACTAGAAAAACATTGAGATATACACATCAATAACATTAACGCATTTTTAATATTATTTTTTTCAACCAAAGACAATTAATCAATATGCAAATTTACTTTTGTATTTCAAATGAAAATACTTGCCCAACTCTTTGTGATATTAGTTTTATGTGGTGTAAATGGTTTTTCGCAAGAAAAACAAAATCCTTTATTTGAATTCAGGGGTGTTTGGGTTGCAACTGTAAATAATATTGATTGGCCGAGTGCAAAAAACCTAACTGTTGAACAACAAAAAGAAGAGTTTACTCAATTAGCCGATTTACAAAAACAAATTGGTATGAATGTGCTCATTGTTCAGGTTCGCCCTGCTGCAGATGCTTTTTTTCCATCAACCTATGAACCTTGGAGCGAATTTTTAACGGGAAAACAAGGGCTTCCACCAACACCATTTTACGACCCTTTAGCTTTTATGATTAATGAAACACATAAAAGAGGAATGGAGTTTCATGCATGGCTAAACCCCTATAGAGCGGTTTTTAAAATCGGATCATCATCTATCGAAAAAAACCATATCACCCAGCAAAAAAAAGAATGGTTTTTAACTTATGGCGATAAAAAGTATTTTAATCCGGCTTTACAAGAAGTAAGAAATTATTTCGTAAAAATTGTTATTGATATTATTAACCGTTATGATGTAGATGGTATTCATATTGACGATTATTTTTATCCTTATAAAATTCCAGGAAAAGAATTTCCCGATTTCAAATTTTATAAAAAATATGGCAAAGGTTTAAGCAAAGACGATTGGAGAAGGAGTAATTGTGATAGCATTATTAAACAATTATGGGAAGCTATTAATAATGCAACACGAAGGGTAAAGTTTGGAATTAGTCCTTTTGGTGTTTGGAGAAATATTGAAGATGATAAATTAGGTAGTAATACAAAAGCTGGACTAACCAACTACGATGATTTATATGCAAACATTTTACTTTGGTTAAAAAAAGGTTGGATGGATTATTGTGTGCCTCAATTGTATTGGGAAAGAGGCCATAATTTGTGTGATTACGATACCCTTTTAAATTGGTGGGCAAACAACAATTTTGGAAGACAAATGTATATTGGACATGGATTGTATAAAGCAGGCACAACAAAAGGATATAGTGATGTTAACGAGTTGCCGAATGAAATTATCAATCTTAGAAAATTAAATAATATACAAGGCTCCGTTTATTATAGCAGTAGCAATTTTACTAAAAATATTAATGGTTGGAAAGATAGTTTGCAAAATAATTATTATAGCACTCCAGCAATTGTACCACCAATACCTTGGATAAATAATATCAAACCTATACCCCCAGTTATTTTAGAAAAAGAATACAGGGTTTACACTTTAAAAAACATGAATACAATACCAATTAAAGGTTATGCATTATTTGTAGGTTTTGATAAAAAAACAGCTGTTTTTAAAAAAATTATTTCGGGTATTGAAGAATCTGGTATTAATATTGAAGATTTTAAAACTGATCTTTTTTCAAGCGTTTTTATTGCCAGCATTAGCACTTATAATAATATTAGTGAAATGGTTGAACTAAAATAAATTTGCTTTAATTTCTTTTCTTTATCTTGCTTAGTTTAAGTAATAATTGTAAAATATGAAAATTGGAATTGCTTGTTATCCAACATTTGGAGGTAGTGGAGTATTGGCAACAGAGTTAGGTAAAGCCCTTGCCGATAAAGGTCATTCTGTACATTTTATTACTTATCAGCAACCTGTTAGATTAAATGTTTTTAATGCAAATATCTTTTATCATGAGGTGAGGGTTCCAACCTATCCTTTATTCGATTATCCTCCTTATGAATTAGCATTAGCAAGCACAATGGTTGATGCAATTATTAATCACGATTTAGATTTACTTCATGTACATTATGCTATACCTCATGCAAGTGCAGCATATATGGCTAAACAAATTGTAAAAAGTAAAAATGGAAGAAATATTCCTGTAATTACAACTTTGCATGGAACAGATATTACATTGGTTGGAAAAGATAAAACATACGAACCTGTTGTTACTTTTTCAATTAATGAAAGCGATTCAATTACTTCGGTTTCTGAAAACTTAAAAAAGGAAACCTATAAAAATTTTCCTATTACTAAACCCATAGAAGTTATTACCAATTTTGTTGATGTTGCTCGTTTTGCAAAAAAACCAATAGATGCTTTTAAAAGAGTTATTGCTCCCAAAGGAGAAAAAATTTTATTACACGCGAGTAACTTTAGAAAAGTAAAAAGAGTACATGATGTAATTAATGTTTTTGCAGAGGTTAATAAACAAATTCCTTCTAAACTAATGATGGTTGGCGATGGCCCCGAACGCCCTATGGCAGAGGGTTTAGCAAGGCAGCTTGGGGTTGCTGACGATATTCGTTTTGTTGGCAAACAAGAACAAATGGAGGATATAATGAATGTAAGTGATATCTTTTTACTTACTAGTGAATATGAAAGTTTTGGTTTGAGTGCATTAGAAGCAATGGCTGCAGGTGCAATTGTAATTAGTACCAATGCAGGTGGTTTACCAGAAATAAATATTGATGGTGTAACAGGTTTTATGGCTGATGTTGGAGATGTAAAAACAATGAGTCAAAAAGCAATTGATATTTTAAGAGATAGTGCCCTTTTAGAAAAAATGAAAACGCAAGCTTACGAACAAGCTTGTAAATTCGATATACAAAATATTATTCCTCTTTACGAAAAACTGTATAGTAAGTATTGTAGAATGTAATAAGGTTTATTAAGGCTCAATAATCACTTTTGTTCCAACAGGAAGTTGGCTATAAATTTCATCAACAAAATTATTAGTTGTACTTACACACCCTTGAGTCCAGCTTTGGTGTTGTTCAACAGCAAAATCTTCCTCAGGCCATGTGCCATGAATTCCAATGCTACTACCAATTGACGCGTTTACAGGTATTTCTCCTTTGGCTTTTCTTTCATAAAATTTCTTGTAGCTTTCTGCATTAGGATAATCTATGGCTAAGAATCTATGCCATTTGGGGTGCACTCTTTTTGCAGCAATTTTAAATACTCCTTCAGGAGTTCTTCTATCTCCTTCATACATTTTATCTCTTAAATCTGTACTACCAAATGTTGCTGGATAGGTTACAATTAAATAATTATCTGCATCATAAATGCTTAGCGTATAATTGTGTTTACTTACAACAATATAAAAATCATCTTTTGTAGGAAGATATTTAAAAGAAGTATTTGTAATGAAGATTACAACAAAGAATAAAAGATGTTTTAGTATTTTCATTGGTACTTATACTAACGCAATCTTCGACATAAAATTTTACATTCTATGTTAAATTTTATACCACTTTTTTATCTATTTCTTTTGCTAATTGCTAATAAGCCCTTAAACAATAAGTTAGGTTCGTATTGGAAATTATTTTTTAAATGTTGAGAGAAAAAATCAGCATCGCCTCCTGTTAAAATTAATTTCATATCATTATATTTTTCAGCATACAAGTTTGCTACGCCATCTAGCTCTTTAGATAATCCAAACAAAACACCGCTTAATAAATTTGTTTTTGTATCATAACCCACTAAAGGAAACTGGTGCTCTGCTTTTATTATAGGTAGCAATGCGGTATAATCATTCATTGCCTTAAAACGCATTAACATTCCTGGAGAAATACTTCCACCTAAAAACTCATTAAATTTATTTACAAAATTAAATGTGATGCAACTTCCCAACCCCACAACCAATTTATGATTTTTATTATATAAATCTGCTGCTGCACTACACAATGCTAATCTATCAGCACCAATGGTTTCAGGCTTCCCTACAGGTGTTGTTATGGGTAATTGGCTTTGATAATTTAATAAATGAAAACTAGTCTGTTCTTTCAATAAATTTTCAATTTCTACATTATGGAGAATAACTGAAGATAAAATTGAATAGTTTGGTAGGTGTGTTTGAATGATGTGTTTAAGCTCGTCAAATACATTTTCACTGAAAATAAAAGTTTCTATGATGTCATCATTTAAGAAGATGGCACATTTTTGTCTGGTATTTCCAAAGTCTAAACAAAGGGTTTTCATGAATTTATTTTTCTAAACTTTCTAAAATATTATAATAGCTCTGGTATCTGTCAAAACTAATTAAATTATCTCCAATTGCTTTTTTAACAGCACATTCTGGCTCATTTATATGCTGACAATTGTTGAATTTACAATCTTGTAAAACTTTTTTCATTTCAGGAAAATAACCACTCAGCTCTACCTTTTCAATATTTGTTAACCCCAACTCTCTTATTCCTGGCGTATCAATGATTTTGCCTCCAAAAGGTAAATTATACATTTGTGCAAATGTTGTGGTATGCATACCCTTGCCACTCCAATTACTTACTTCTAAAGTTTTTATATCTAATTCTGGTATGATATAATTGATAAAAGTTGATTTTCCTGTTCCGCTATGTCCGCTTATTAAAGTGGTTTTGTTTTCGAGTGTTTTTTGTAGCTCTGTTAACCCATATTTATTTAACACACTAATTTCCAGTATTTTATATCCTATTTTTTCATAAATAGATTTTATTTCTGTTATTTTTTCTATTTCTTTTTTACCAAATAAATCTGTTTTATTAAAAACAATAATTGCAGGGATATGATGCATTTCGCAAGAAACTAAAAAACGATCTATAAAACCTAATGAGGTTTTTGGATTTTTTAATGTTGCAAATAATAAACATTGGTCAAGATTGCTGGCAATAATGTGTTGTTGCCATTTGTTATGTGGAGATTTACGAGCTACATAATTACGCCTATCATAAATTGTAGTAATGGTTGTGGTGTTTTCTAGTTCATTTTCTAGTTCCATTTCAACATAATCGCCCACTGCAATTGGATTGGTGCTGGTTATTTCGTCTAACTTTAAAACACCTTTTATTCTTGCATTAAACCTTTGTCCCTCTTGGGTTTCAGCAATATACCAACTACCCGTAGATTTAAATATTACAGCTTTCACTTAACGAAGATATTTGCAACCACTCAAAATTTCCAAATTAATTAAATGGTTATTGTATCTTGTTGAAAGAAGAAAAATTAGGAAATGATTAGTGTAAACTTTGGTTATTTTGCATTGTGAAAAAAACAATTTTCAAAACAGCCTTATTATTGATTTTAATGTGCTTATTAAGCAATTTAAGCTGGGCACAATGTGCAATTTGTACAAAAACAGCCAATCAGCTTGGAGATGCCCCTGCTAGAGGATTAAATGCTGCAATTATATATTTAATGTTTACTCCATTATTAATAATGGGCTACTTAGGATATCGTTGGTTTAAAAGTTCTGAACAAGAGGTTTAATAAGCTATCTGCCCATATAAACCATTAATATTTGAACATCGCTAGGATTTACGCCAGAAATTCTTGAGGCCTGACCCAATGTTCTTGGTCTGATTTTTTTAAACTTCTGAAGTGCTTCAGATGAAATAGCTTGAACTTAATCAAAATCAAACACATCTGGTATTACCATATTTTCTAGAAGGCTCATTCTTTCTACTAACTCTTGTTCTTTTTCAATATATCTTTCATATTTAATTTGAATTTCAGCCTGTTCTAATTCAAATTCTGAAAACGTTGAAAATATAGATTCGATTCTTTGAATATTATTTTTTAAATCCTTTAGACTAACGCCTGGTCTTAAAATTATTTTAGATAATTTTTGTTTGTCAATAATTGGCGAAGAGTTAATTTGCTCAAAATAAGAATTAATTTCAAATGGCTCAATACTTATTTTATTGATAATCAGATATATATCTTTTATATTTGCTTCTTTCTGAATTACTTTATTTAATCTTTCTTCCCCAGCCAAACCAAATTCAAAGCTTTTTTTAGTTAGCCTTATGTCAGCATTATCTTGTCGTAAAAGAGTTCTGTACTCAGCCCTACTTGTAAACATTCTATAGGGTTCATCGGTTCCTTTATTAATTAAATCATCAATTAAAACTCCAATATAAGCTTCGTTTCTTTTTAATACAAAGGGCTCTTGTTCTGTTATTTTCAAATGGGCATTCATTCCTGCCATAAGACCTTGACAAGCAGCCTCTTCATAACCAGTTGTGCCATTAATTTGCCCAGCAAAAAATAAGTTTGAAACCATTTTGGTTTCGAGTGTGTATTTTAGTTGTGTTGGTGGAAAATAATCATATTCAATAGCATATCCAGGTCTAAACACTTTACAGTTTTCAAAACCAGGTACTGATTTTAGTGCTTTTATCTGTACTTCTTCGGGTAAAGAAGTTGAAAAACCATTTACATAAATCTCCACAGTATTCCACCCTTCAGGCTCTACAAATAGTTGGTGGCGATCTCTTTCTGCAAATCGATTGATTTTATCTTCAATGCTAGGGCAATATCTTGGTCCCTTTCCTTCAATTCTTCCTTGAAACATTGGGCTTCTATCAAATCCTGTTTTCAAAATTTCATGAACTTCAGGACTTGTATAAGTAATATGGCAGCTTCTTTGTTCTTGTGGTTTTATTTTAGGTGTGTCTAAAAATGAAAATCCAACAATTTCATCATCGCCTTTTTGCTCTTCCATTTTAGAATAATCTAAACTTCTACCATCAACTCTTGGTGGCGTTCCTGTTTTAAGTCGATCGCTTTCAAATCCCAATTCAACCAATTGCTCTGTTATACCTGTTGCGGCTTTTTCAGAAATTCTTCCGCCGCCAAGCCTTTTTTCTCCAATATGAATTACCCCATTTAAAAATGTACCGCTAGTTACTACTACTGATTTGCTGTTTATTTTATGCCCCATACCAGTAACAACACCTTGTGCAACACCATTTTTTATTATTATTTCACTAACCATGTCTTGATAAAAATCAACATTGGTTGTATTCTCAAGCATTTCCCTCCACTTATTAGCAAAAAGCATTCTGTCGTTTTGGGTTCTTGGACTCCACATAGCTGGGCCCTTACTTCTATTCAACATTCGAAATTGAATGGTACTGATATCACTTACAATTCCTGAATATCCGCCTAATGCGTCTATTTCTCTAACAATTTGACCCTTGGCTATTCCTCCCATTGCTGGGTTACAGCTCATTTGTGCAATGGTTTGCATATTCATTGTTACCAATAAAACTTTGCTACCCATATTTGCTGCTGCTGCTGCTGCTTCACAACCAGCATGACCAGCACCAACAACAATTACATCATAATCTAAAAACATATTGCAAAGATAACCACACTATTTTTTAAGGCCTATTCCACGTGAAACAAATCGTGATTTTTGTTTATTTCGACTTCTTGTGTTTCACGTGGAACTTGAGGTATACGTTTATATAATGTGTTTCTTTTTCTCGCATCAGTTTGATATCTGCCTTTGATTTGTCTTTATAACCACATAAATGAAGAGCTCCATGTGCCAGAACCCTAACTAGCTCAAGAACAAAGGGCTGGTTAAGTTCTTTGGCATTTTGTTTAACACGGTCAAGACTAATATATACTTCTGCTTCTATTGGAAGGCCTTTACTAGACAGTGGGAATGTGATTATGTCTGTATAATAATCGTGTTGTAAAAAGTCTTTGTTAATTTGGAGAAGGTAGTCGTCTGAACAAAATATAAAATCAATTTTACCGAAACCTTTTTTTTCTTGTACAAATAACATTTGAATAACGTCTTTCATAATTGGCTTTGTACCAATATTTAAACTTCTATCTGCGTAATTGAATCGTATTTGTGATTTCATCTTGCTCCAAAATTCGTAAGTTAAAGCGAGTTTTAGTAGATAGCTTTGTAATAATATATCATAATGAAAAAGCTAAGCGTTTTAAAGGTTGGTGAGTTTGGAATTATTGACTCGTTTACACAAGATGAAATTTCAATTAAACTAATGGAAATGGGCTGTGTGCCGGGAGAAATGATTAGAATAGAACAAGTGGCTCCTTTGGGTGGTCCTATTTGTGTTACTGTTGCTGGTTATAATCTTAGTCTTAGATTAGATGAGGCAGATAATATTTTAGTGGGGTAATTGAACTAACTTGCTGAATAACAGAATTTTACAAATGAAAATTGGTTTATTTTTTGGCTCTTTTAATCCTATTCATATAGGGCACTTAATTATTGCGAATCATATAGTTGAACACACAGAATTGCAAAAAATTTGGTTTGTTGTAAGTCCTCAAAACCCTCTAAAATCAACATCAAGTCTTCTGAACGAATATCACAGATTACATTTGGTTCAATTGGCTATTGAAAACGACACAAGATTTAAGGCTTCAAATATTGAATTTAAATTACCTAGGCCGTCATACACCATTGAAACACTTACTTATCTTTCAGAAAAATATCCCAAACACCAGTTTTCAATTATTATGGGTGGCGATAGTTATAGCAACTTAAACAATTGGAAAAATTGCGAATTAATTTTAAAAAACTATCAGATTGTAGTTTACAATAGAATTGGGTTTGAGCCAGAAAAGAAATCAGAGAAAACCTCATTTATTCAAGCACCTTTTTTAAATATATCTTCTACCTTAATTAGAAATGAAATTAAAATAGGCAGGTCTGTTAAATATCTTGTTCCTGAATTAGTTTATAATGAACTAGAAATTACAAATTATTACAAGTAATTTGCTTGGTCTACAACATGGTTTAAATTTTTTAAATTTTTTAAATGGTTTATTTAACGAGGAAGGAACATTTTAACGCTGCTCATAAATTGTACAATTCAAAATGGAGCAAGGAAAAAAATTTAGCGGTTTTTGGTTTATGTGCTAACGAAAACTGGCATGGTCACAACTATGATCTTTATATTACCATTAAAGGTATACCAGATGCTTATACTGGATTTGTAATGGATGTAAAAGATCTAAGTATTATTATAAAAAGGGTTGCAATTGATCCTTTAGATCACAAGAACCTTAATACGGATGTTCCTTTTTTAAAAAACATTATGTGTAGTACAGAAAACTTAGCAATTGCAATATGGAATCAGGTTGCACCTCAACTCCCAACTAATGTTCAATTGCATTGTGTAAAACTTTACGAAACCCCTAGAATTTATGTTGAATATTTTGGTTAATTGTATATGCAAACAAAAAAATTTCATACCAGAATATGTATAGTTGGTGCGGGCCCTGCAGGTGCTACTACGGCAATCTTTTTGGGCAAGTTTCAAATTCCACATATTATTATAGATGCTGCTAGTTTTCCTAGAGATAAGGTTTGTGGTGATGGTTTAGATTTAAAAGCAATTGGCATTTTAAATCAAATTGATAAAAATATTATTCAAGATAATATTAAAAGGGGCGGTGTAATTAATGCCTGTTGGGGCTTTCGGTTAATTCACCCTTCGGGAAGAAGAACTGAATTTATTTTTGAACCCAATGATTCTGGATTTGTTCAGCCCCCATATGCCATTTCAAAGAGAACAAATATTGATACTATTTTGGTGCAGCAATTTGATAAACGATACACCACTTTTTTTCAAAATACAAAAGCAAAAACCATTGAGCGGGTGGATGATAAGTGGAAAATTGTATCTGTGCATGAAAACGAAACCATTGAAATAATTTGTGATTTAATGGTTGGTGCAGACGGTGAGCGTTCGGTTGTTTTGAAAACTATTGGTGATAGAAAAATTAATAGAAACCATTATGCAGGGGGCGTAAGGCAATACTGGAAAGGCGTAGATGGAATTCATGAAAAGAATTTAATGGAGGTTTATTATCCAAAATCAAAACCCATGAGCTATTTGTGGATTTTTCCCTTAGGTAATGGACTAGCAAATGTGGGTTATGGAATGTTAAGTTCTGTTGCTGCAAAACATAACTTTAATATTAAAGCAGATTTTAAAGAAATTATAGAAACTGATCCCATAATTGCAGATAGATTTTGTAATGCCGCTGCATTAGACAACATTGTTGGTTGGGGTTTGCCATTGGCCTCTTTAAAAAGAAAATGTTTTGGTAATGGCTGGTTATTGGTTGGCGATGCTGCATCTATGGTTTCGCCTACAACAGGTGAAGGTATTGGAACTGGGATGACCACAGGGTTAATTGCTGCAAAATTTATTCAAAGGGCTGTTCAACTTAATAAATTTGCTGAGTCTGTTTTTAAAAATTATGATAGAGAGGTTTTTAGAAGGGTTGAAGACGATATTAATCTTTTTAAAATAAGTATGTGGTTTTCTCCAAAAATGATGGGCTGGGTGATGAACAATTTTATTAGGCTACCCTTTTTTAAAAAACTATTTCAGAAAAAGGTTGGCCAGTGGTTACACTCAGCATACAATAAAAACTTGGTGGTTAATATTGATTAAATTTTATTTAATTCCTTTGTTTTTAAAAAGCTCAATTATTAAACTTAGTTCATATCCTTTTTGCAATAAATGATTTTGGGTTTTCTGTTTTTTTTGTAGGTGCTGAACCGATTTTAATTTATAAAAATAATTATCAAACTCTTTTTCTAGTTGTTTTATATATTCGTCTTCATCAATAGTAGCAAGAGCTTTAACAATATTGATATTGCTAATTTGTTTTAGCTTTAGTTCGTATTTAATTTTATTTCTGCCCCAGTGTTTTATTTTAAACTTTCCGTTTACAAATTGTTTTGAAAATCTTTCTTCATTTAAAAAACTCTCTTCTATTAATTCAACAATTATAGCACCTTGTTCTTCTTCGGTTAATCCAAACGATTGTAGTTTTTGTTTAACCTCACTATGACATCTTTCTTGATAAGCACAAAAATGTTTAATTTTTTCTGTGGCTTCTTCTAAAGAAAAATATTTTTTATACAACTTTAAATTTTTGAAGATTTCTTTTTATAAACAGGAACAGTGCTACAAGGCTCGCCATACATAATACTTTTAGCAACAGGCAGAAGCCTATTGGTTATAGCCACATAAGCAGATTCTGGTATGGCTTCACCGCCACATCCTTTAATTACAATTCTTTTATCAATATAATCATCAACCAAAACACGATTGATATTATTTAATAGTATTGTTTCTTTAATTTGATTTGGATTGCCAAAATAAACCTCTTTTGAAATGGGTTGAATATATGTTGATGCAAGCATGTAAGCCCAAACAGGAATGATTGCATCGCTGCTACAATAAATACAAACAATTTTTTTTTCGTATTCGCCCCAATCTTTTTCAAGTAGAGCAGAGCGAAAATCTTTTTCTTTTAAAATGAGTTCCATGAACAAATAATCTTTCAAATCAAAAGCAACAATATTTTCTTTTGAAAGAAAGGTTGATAGATCTAAAGTTATTAGTCCGCTTTCAGAAACTTTATTTATTATGGCTGTGCTCATTTTTATGAATTATTACAAAAATACTTTTTTATTCTTATTTAATCTTTCGGTTTGAGTAAAACAAAAATCCCTGTTGATTGCTCAACAGGGATTTTTATTATTTAATAAAAACTTCTTAATAAATGTCTGCTCTATTATCCTTAATCGTTGCCATTTTTTTCAAAAGCTCATTGGTAATTCTACTAGCGGCACTTTTAATATTATTGTTGAGTTGATTTGCTAAAGATGTGGCATCTGTCGGCACGCCTGATTTGGCACCAATGTAATCTGTTCTTAAAGCAAAAACTCCATTTTGACTAGCAGCCAAATCTGTAACTTTTCCTTTTTGTGCAACATTGAAAGCTGCACCCAAAAATTTATAATCGTTACCTAAAATTGGATTGAATCCATTTATGGCTAATAATGTATCAATTTTTTGAACTGTTGTATTGGTTCCATAGCTAGAGGCTATAGTTTCAAGAGTTGTGCCTTTTGCCTTTGCAAGAATTTGTTGGGCTTTTAGTTCGTTTCTTACTTGGTTTTCAACTAATGGTCTTAATGTTTGGGCTGTTGGCAAACCTGGTTTATTTACAGCTGTTATAATACCTACAATATATTTTGTATTAAAGTTGTATGGAAGTTCTGTAATAGTTCCTACTTTATTTTCATATATCCATTTTACCAATTGTCTATTACTACTTAAACCTGGTACAGAATAATCCATTTGTTTAACTGCTTCAGCAGGAAAAGGAACTTTTTTAAGTTTTGCTGCTTCGTCATCAAATTTTTTATTATCGGTAGCTAAAGATAAAAACTTTGTAGCTTCACTTTTTGCTAAACCATCCGTTTCGTTACTTACAGTAATTTGTTTAGCATAGTAGGCAATATTATATCCTGTGGCGTTTCCTTTTTGCTCCAAAACTTCCATATAATGGTAGCCAAACTGAGTTTTTACAATTCCTTTTGAACCAACAGGTTGAGTAAAAGCAAAATCATTAAATGGTCCAACCATCCTTCCCGAAGGGAAATATTCATAAACACCTCCTTTCATTTTACTTCCTTCATCTTCACTGTTTTTTACACAAATTGAATCAAACCTTTTTCCGGTTTTAATTTCTAAAACCAAAGAGTCTAATATTTTTTTTGCCGAGCTATCGTCTCTTACTCTATATTCTTGACCAGTACGTTGGTCTCTATCGGTTGTTTTTATTAGAATGTGACGAATTTTTGCACTATCAGGAATGGTTTTTATTTCCACCATTTTTGCTAGCACATAATTATTACCATCTAAATAAGGCCCATAAACAGAGCCTGTTGAAAGTTTAATTAAACTGTCTTTTGCTTGTTGCTTAATTTCTTTACCAGAAATATATCCATCGTAAAAAGATAAGTCAGATGTATTTTTTGCAAAAAATAAGTTGATATCATTTTCTGCTAATAACTCTGCTTTTTTGTTTTCTAGTTTTGTTTTTATTGCTGAACTATCGTCTGCACTTGGAAAAATTTCGAATGTAAGATATTTGAACGTTCTTGTTTCTTCGTCTTTTTCGTACAACGATTTGTGGTTTTTTGCATAAGTAACAATTTGATCGTCGGTTACTTTAATTGTACTATCAACAATTGATGAATAAGGAAAAGCAACATAAGAAACCGTTGCAAAAGCATTGTTTTCTGCTTGTTGTTTTTCAATTAACCATTTAGGTGCGTATGCTGCATTGGTAATCATTGCAGAATATTTTGCATATTTGGTTTGAAGAATAGTGGGTTGAATAATACCCTCGTAAACACCTTTTTTCTGGTCTTCTTTTCCCGATTTTTTAAATTGTGCAAACGCTTGTTTTGCTTTTTCAACATCTGGTTGACCGGTTGTTGGATCTTTAAATTCACCCATCAGTGGGGAATTTGGCTTAAAAAGTTCTTCACTCAACTGTTTATCGGTGCAGGCAATACCCGTTTTGTCAAATTCTTGATTCAATAAAATTTGACCAACTTCTTGATTCCAAAGCTGACCAATTAGGTTTTCTCTTTGTTGCGAGTTTCCTTGGCTAGCGTTTTCAAGTTTTCTTTCAAACTCATTTTTATCAATTCCAACTCTATTTACTTTACCAATATCACTTCCTACTCCAGTAACAGACCCTCTTCCTCCAAGTCCATCTTGTAAAATAAAAGCAATCAATGCAAGAGCAATGATACCACCAACAATCCAAGCTCCTTTATCACGAACAGTTTGAATAATAGACATAATATTTTATACTTTATATTTAAGGTTGGCAAAAATAGGGATTTGAGAGTATAGAACAAACTGTGTAAAATTATTTAAAACCCTTTATTTTAAAAGTTTCTAAACGTGGGCATATTTCTATTTTTTATAAATTTTTCTTTACATGAACTATTTATAAATTTATTGTTCACATACATTAGGGGATAAGATATTTATTTAGTGGATAAATGAGTTTTTTAAATAATTTTTGGTGCATAGAATTAGAATAAGTTCATCCTATTTTGCAGATTTTAGCATTTGTACAATTTTAAAATCATTTTACTACCTCTTAATTAACAGTGAACAATGGGTGATTATTAATTTTAATAAGATTTAATAAGAATAATAAACAGGTGTTAATAATTTAAAAAAAACTATAATAGTAAAGTATAAGTGATATGAATAAAAATGTGAATTAGTGTTTATAAACTGTGATTTAATAAAAAACAAGTATGTAGATAATTAAGTTATACCTATATTAACACTTGTAATAGTAATAAGTCTTTATTATTAAATGTATTATTAAATACTATTACTTTAGAAATTAACATTTAAAATTTTCTTGTTTAAAATTTAATTGATAATTCAATTTAAAATAGATTTGTTTGCAAACGAATTTTTTTACAATGTCAAATATTGAACAATTTAAAGAAACTGTAAATAAGGGATATACTTTTAAAGGAGAAAAAGTTAAGATTGGTGTTGGAATGTTAGAGGGTAATGTGGTGAGTGATGCAGAAGTTTTTCTTCCTTTAAAAACTTTAAACAGACATGGTTTAATTGCTGGTGCAACCGGAACAGGTAAAACAAAAACATTACAAGTTATTAGTGAATTATTAAGTGAGAATAGTATTCCAGTTGTGATGATGGATATTAAAGGAGATTTAAGTGGTATAGCTGCTCCTGGAATTATTAATGAAAAAATTTCAGAACGTTGTAAATTACTAAAAGTAGAATATAAACCCACTGCATATCCAACAGAATTATTAAGTTTAAGTGATGAAAAAGGTGCACGATTAAGGGCTACAGTTTCTGAATTTGGACCAATATTGCTTAGTAAAATTTTAGTTTTAAATGATACTCAAGAAGGTTTTGTTTCTTTAATTTTTAAATTTTGTGACGATAATCAAATGCCACTTTTAGATCTTAAGGATTTTATTAAAGTATTACAATATATCAGCGATGAGGGTAAAGCAGAATTAGAAAAAACCTATGGAAAAATTTCAACCTCATCTACCGGAACTATTCTTAGAAAAATAATAGAATTACAACAACAAGGTGCAGATATTTTTTTCGGAGAAAGAAGTTTTGAAGTAGAAGATTTAATGCGTATATCAGATCAAGGTTTAGGAATGATTAATATACTTCGTGTAACGGATATGCAAAGTAAACCGAAATTATTCAGCACATTTATGTTACAGCTTTTAGCAGAATTATATGCTACTTGCCCCGAAGAAGGTGATTTAGATAAACCAAAATTAGTGTTAATAATTGATGAAGCTCATTTAGTATTTAATGAAGCCAGCACAGCACTTTTACAACAAATAGAAACTGTAATTAAACTCATTCGTAGTAAGGGAGTTGGGATTTTCTTTTGTACACAAAATCCACAAGATATACCAGCAAGTATTTTAGCACAATTAGGTTTAAAAATACAGCATGCATTAAGGGCTTTTACAGCTGCTGATAGAAAAACAATAAAAACTGCTGCAGAAAACTTTCCTTTATCAGATTTTTATAAAACAGATGAACTACTTACTCAAATGGGAATTGGCGAGGCTTTCATTACATTATTAAACGAAAAAGGAATTCCAAGCCCACTAGTGCACACCATGCTTTGTCCACCAAAAAGCAGAATGGATATTTTAAGTGATGATGAAATAAATAATTTGGTAAACAATAGTAAATTAGTAAAAAAATATAACCAAATTATTGATAGTGAAAGTGCTTATGAAATTCTTACAAAAAAATTAGAAATAGCTTCACAAAACGAAGAAGAAGTTAAAGAAGAGGAATCAAAAAAAATTTTAGAAAAATCAGAAAGTTTTTTTGATAATCCAATGGTTAAACAAGCAGGAAGAACGGCAGCGGGATTAATAACCAGAAGTTTATTAGGAGTATTAGGTATTGGAGGAAGAAGAAGAAAAAGTTTATTCTAAAACACACACATTTTATTACAATATTTCATTCAAAATTTCGTTGTTAATTAGTTAAGATGACATGTTTTGTGTTATCTAAACTAATATCATGCAGTTTAATAAAACCCTATTTATTCTATCGCTCTTTGTTTTCTTGTTTTATGGTTGTACCAAATACACAGGAAAATCAACAACAACAACTACTACAGGTTCAGGAACAGGTTCTGGCACAGGAACAGGAGGAAGTACAGGTACAGGTAGTTCAACAGGTGGTACAGGATCGGGTTCAGCAAGTAATGGAACCAGCGGCACAGGACCAATAATCATTTCATACACTAGCACAAGTGCTTGTGCACCCAGTACAGAAAAATTCACCTTTACATGTTCTGGCTCTGGAGTTCCAGCAGGAGCAACTTTTGAATGGTATTTCGGAGATGGAAATGCAGGATACACAAACCCTGTAACAAATGTTTATACAGATGGTGGCAACAAAACTGTTTTAGTAAAAGTAAAAAAAGATGGAGCAATTGTAGGTCAACAAAGCATGTCTGTAAAAGCTTTTGGACAAGATGTTTCACCGGTTGCATCATTCTCTTACAATCTTACCAATCAAGTGGGAACACAAGCCACGTTTGATTTTCAAAGTAATTCTTATATAGCCAAAGGGTCTATGTTATATGCCTGGGATTTTGGCGATGGTACCACAGGAACAGGAATAAAATATACAAAAACATTTGCTCAATTACCAACAGACCAAACCAAAGTAGTTAAACTAAAGGTAACCAGCGATGCTAGTTGTAGCGACACTAAAACAATTAATGTTGTAGTTCCTGCAGCCTATGATATAAAAGGAGGATTTTCTGCAGTATCAACCAGTCATTGTTTACCAAGTAAAGAGGTGTTCACCTTTACTGGTCCAACAACCAATGTGCCTGCGGGAGCAGTTTATACATGGGATTTTGGAGAAGGCTCGGGAATAACTTATGGAAACCCAGTAACCAAAGCGTATGTTAATGGAAACTCTTACAATGTAATTCTAACCATAGTTCATAACGGAAGAGATATTTATAAAGTTGGTCAACCAGTAAAAACTTTTGGTCAAGATGCTACTCCAAATGCATCATTTTATATTCAATTTATTGGCTCTACACCAAATGGGCTTACTTATAATTTTAACAATACATCAAACATAGCTGGTGGTTATGCTAATGTTAATTGGAACTGGGAATTTGGAGATAGTACCTCACACAACGGTATATTTGCCAGTATTAATAAAACTTATATCAGGGGTTCGGTTGATAAAAATTATCCAGTGAAAATGACAGTAACATCTAATTCTGGGTGTTCATCATCAGCACAAGCATCTGTTTATATTCCTAAATTATAAAAATGGATTTTGCAAATTTTAATTGGGTAGACTATCTTGGATTATTCGGTGCCTTTCTAAGTTCAATAACATTTATTCCTCAGGTTTTACAAGCATATAAAAGCAAAAGTGTAAAAGATTTAAATTTAACCATGTTGCTCATTGTTTTTACAAGCGTAATCGTTTGGTTGGTTTATGGTTTCGAAAAAAAACTTTTACCAGTAATTATTGCAAATGGTATTATTTTAATTCTTAGTGCTATTTTACTTTATTTTAAAGCAACATTTAAGAAATAACGTCATAGAATTTTTTTAAAATTATCTATGTTCAATATCCAACAACTATCTAATTTCGTTATTCCAACGCCACTTATTTTTGGTTTACATATCGTAAATCTAAAATCAATAAATCGTAAATAGTTTATGCCTGTATTCAATCAAAATCGTAGCAGAATAGTTCAAACTATTTTTGTTGTGGTATTTGCTGTGATTGCTTTACAGCTTATTAATCTTCAAATTTTTTCTTCTAAATATCGTAGGGCAGCCGATGATAATGCCAACCTTCGAAAAGTAATTTATCCCAATCGAGGAATCATTTTCGATAGAAATAAAAAAAGCTTACTCGAAAATGTAATTATGTACGACCTCATCATTACACCATCAGAAACAAAAGGAATGGACACTTTAGCTTTTTGTGAGTTGATGAAAATGGACTTTGCTGAGTATAAAAAAAGAATAATCAAAGTATTAAATAAAACAGGAAGTAAAGTTAAGCCAGGAATTTTTGAAGCCCTGCTTTCACAAGAAAAATATGCTCGCCTTTCCGAAAACCTATACAGATTTCCTGGCTTTTTATTAAGTGAACGTTCTGTTCGTAGCTATCCATACAATGCAGCAGGAAATGTGTTGGGCTACATCGCAGAAGTTGATACTAGTTTTTTACGAAGACACAATAATGAGGGTTATGAAATGGGTGATTATGCGGGCATGACTGGTTTAGAAAGAAAATATGAAAAAATTTTGATGGGGCAACGAGGCGTTAAAAGATTAATAAAAGATAAGCTCAGTAGAAACATGGGCTCTTATGAAAATGGAGCTTTTGATACCGTTGCAATTGCCGGAAAAAATTTATATAGTTCTCTAGATATAGAGCTACAAAAATTGGGAGAAAAATTAATGACCGATAAGGTGGGTGGTATTATAGCAATTGATCCAAGAACAGGTGGAATTTTATGTATGGTGAGTGCACCAACATTCGACCCAAATTTCCTAACAGGCCCAGATAGAAGAAAACATTTTAGTAGATTATTTGTTGACCCACGTAAACCATTAATGAATCGACCAATTTTTAATCGTTATTCACCAGGTTCAACATTTAAAACAGTAGTGGGCGTTATTGGGCTTTCCGAAGGCGTGATTGATGAAAGATATTCTATGCATTGTAGTGGTGCATTTTATGGTTGTGGTAACGGAAAACCAAAATGTTTAGATATAGGAACTTTTAATATTAAAACAGCAATTGCACATAGCGATAATGCCTTTTTTGCAACTGTATATAAAAAAATATTAGATCAAAATAAATTTTCAAACACAGATAGTGCACTTGAAAATTTCAATCGTCATGCTTATTCATTTGGTCTGGGACATAGATTGGGTGTAGATTTGCCATCTGAAAATTCAGGCAACATCCCAACATCAGCGTTTTATAGAAAAATGCATGGCAATAAATGGAACTCTTGCAATATTATTTCAAACTCAATTGGTCAAGGAGAAGTTGGCACCACTTTAATGCAACTTTCAAACGTAATGGCCATTATTGCTAACAAGGGCTGGTATTATACACCACACTTAATAGATTCTGTTGAAGGTGGAGATATTTACAATGATCTTAAACCATATAAAATTAAAAATTATACACTCGACATTCCCGATACAGTTTTTAATATTGTTCACGATGGCATGCAGGGTGTAATGGAATATGGAACAGGTGCTGCTGTTCGTGTTCCAGGAATTACAGTTTGTGGTAAAACAGGAACAGTAGAAAATTATTATAGAGGAGAAAAACAAAAAGATCATGCTTTTTTTGGTGCATTTGCACCAAGAGAAAACCCTAGGATAGCCATTGCTGTAATGTGCGAAAATGCCGGGTTTGGTTCACAATCTGCAGCACCAATTGCTAGTTTAATGATAGAAAAATATTTGAAAGATAGTATTAGTGGAAAAGAAAGAAATGATTTGGCAGATAGAATTACAAAAACCAAACTCGTTCCTAAATTAATGCAAATTGAGATAGACAAAAAACTTGCAGAAAAAAGTAAGAAAGACTCTTTAAACGCTTTGCTAGAAATGGATAAAGAAGAAAAAGAAAATGCAGAAATTGAAGAAGATCAACAAAAAAAAGAAATAAAAAACCCCAAAGCCCCAATAAAAAAATTACCAAAAACAACACCAATCCAAGTTGCAATTTTAACTGACGATAAGGTTTACAAAAAGAAATTGATACAAGGCTAAAGCACACCAATGCTGGTTTTCCACGAACTGTGTATAATAAGAATTTTTTATCATCGATAATTTTTCGATAACTTTAAAAAACTTTATTATGTATTGGAGAAAATTTAATGGCGAGGCAATAAATCTTCCGATTAAAGAAGCCGTTGCAAAAACAATTACACAAGAAACAGAAAAAGGAATTAAGCTTAAAGTTTGTATAGGCACCGATAGTCAAGTAAAAGGTACAGATACAGAGTTTGCAACAGTTATCGTTTTTTTACGCGAACACAATGGGGGCTTTATGTTCATCCACAACGAAAAAACAAAACACAAGTATCACATAAAAGAAAGAATGTTGGTAGAAGTTGCTAAAAGCATTGAAATTGCCTATGAACTCTGCGATTTATTTATAGAATATAATGTAGAAATGGAAGTACATGCCGACATTAACACCAACCCGCATTTTAAAAGCAACGATGCACTAAAAGAAGCCATGGGCTATATTTTAGGAATGGGGTTTGCTTTTAAAGCTAAGCCAGAAGCTTTTGCTAGTAGTTGTTGTGCCGACAAAGTGTGTAATTAATTTTTTATATATTTTGTATCATCTTTTCTTTGCTAATAAATAGAAAGATGAATTTAACATTGATTTATTGTTATGATGCCTATTGTGGTTGGTGTTACGGTTTTAGTAGTATCATGCAACAAGTATTTAAAAAATATAAAACTCAACTATATTTTGAAGTATTAAGCGGCGGAATGGTTTTGCCAGAAAACCCAGTACCTATAGCCAATACAGCAAGCTACATTAAAAGTGCATCACGAAGAGTAGAAGAATTAACAGGAATAAAATTTGGTGAAGATTATTTATGGCATATTAATAATCCAGATAAAAGCGATTGGTTTCCTAACAGCGAAAAAGCAGCCATTGCTTTGTGTATATTTAAAGAAATATATCCAGAACAACAAGTAGCTTTTTCAAGCGATTTGCAATATGCACTTCATTTTGAAGGAAGAGATTTAACAGACGACGAAGCATACAAACACCTATTAGCGAAATATAAAATTGATAAAAATATATTTTATAAAAAACTTAAAAGCGAAGCGTATAAAGACAAAGCTCATTACGAATTTTCTTTGTGTAAACAATTAAAAGTTTCCGGATTTCCTATGGTATTTATTCAAGCAAACGAATCAAAATTTTTTTTAATATCAAAAGGCTACAGCTCTTTTGAAAATATTGATGATAGAATTCAAAATGCATTAAAAGAAATTAATCAAAATAACTAACAAAATTTTTTTATATGCCAATAAGAATGGTCGACGACCCAAACGATAATTACAGCAATGAAAACGAAAACACAGGAGGAAGAAATCCTGTAGTTACCAGCAATCCCCCAACCATAGAAAAACGGTTGAGTTTTTGAGCTAACGTGGGAATTTTTTGAAAATCAACAACAATATAACTTATTGATTTTCAACATCAAAAATTGACGTTAGTCATAAGCGTAAAAAGACAACCACACGAACAGAGAGACCGACCAAAACCGACTTACTTTTGCTTCTTTGACACTTCCCGACTTTTCCGACACTCAAGCCGAACTAAATGTTTTTAAAATTTTTCCCACTGCACTTTTTTTAATTCAATTTTATGCCTGCCCACATTGGCTTTTGCCCCGACACTCAAAGCCATCCCTTCGGCAAAAGCCAAAGAGCCAATTTCCCGACACGCTTGTAGATTTATAAAAATATTTGTAAATTTGCAGAGCAATGAAATTTTTAACACTCATATTAGCATCAACAATTTTATTCCTCGCTGTAAAGCCTGGAATAGATTTGCTTTCATTGCAAGCTGACACTGAACAAACTTGTTGTGGTGGAGAATGTAAGCCAATTGCAGACAACAAAAAATCACCCGACCAACAAAAACAAAAAGACGATTGTTCGGGAAAATCTTGTAATCCTTTTCAGGTATGCGGTTCTTGTGTGTTGCATTTCTTGACAAATCAATTCCTTGACTTATCAAAACCTGAAATTTCAACAAAACAAAATTTTACTTACCAATCAGCTTTTACTTCTCAATTCGCACCTGACTTTTGGCAACCGCCTAAAATTGTTTAACACTATTTGACTTTTGCCCCGACAACATCGGAGCATCATTTCTTTATTGTTAACAATTTAAAAATCAGAAAAAATGAAATTTATAAAATCATTTGTTTTGGCTTTCATCGTATTGACAGCCACAACAAGCATTGCATTTGCTCAAAGCACAACGCAAAAAACCGACAGCACAAAAACTATAACTATCAAAGTAAAGGGGATTACCTGTTCAATGGACTTGAAAATGATTGTCGCTAATGTTGAAAAATTAAAAGGCATTAGCAGTTGCAAATCAGGTAAGATGGGAACAACATCTTCACTTGAAGTAAAATTTAATCCTGCATTGGTAACTGAAAAGGAAATTCATACAGCCATTGAAAACACAGGTGGTTGCGAAAATCCTGACGAAAGACCATACAAAATAAAACAGTAAACAACTGATAAGGCAAGGTTTGTTCTACCAAACAAACCTTGCCTTATTCTAAAAACATTCAAACAATGAAAAAATATATCTTCATTGTTGGTTTACTGTTTCCGTATGGACTATTTGCACAGACCATTTTAGGAAAAGTAACCAACACTAAAAAAGAACCACTAATAGGGGCAAGCGTTTATTGGCTTGGCACAACAGTAGGAATATCCACAGGCGACAAAGGTGAATTTGAAATTACAACCAAAGACATCAGTAATAAGAAATTGATTGCAAGTTTTGTAGGACATACAACGGACACGATAGAAATTACCAATCAAACTTTTGTAGAATTCAGATTAGAAGAAACAAAAACACTTGGAGAACTAGTTGTAACATGGCAACGAGACGGTGTAATTATTTCTAACAGGACTCCAATTAAAACAGAAATGATTACTCAAAAAGAATTGGGTAAAGCCGCTTGCTGTGATTTAGCGGGCTGTTTTGAAACTCAAACCACCGTGCAACCTCAAACGACTAATGTAATTACAAACTCTAAAGAACTGCGGATTTTAGGTTTATCGGGCATTTACAATCAGGTTTTAATTGACGGCTTCCCTATGATACAAGGTTTATCTTACACTTACGGCATTAGCGGAATTCCAGGAACATTGGTTGACAACATCTATGTTGCAAAAGGAGCTAACAGTGTTTTGCAAGGATATGAAAGTATTAGCGGACAAATAAATGTTGAAACTAAAGAACCAGACAAAACGGATAAATTATTACTCAATGTGTATATGAATAATTTTTTTGAAAAGCATCTGAATGCTAACTATGCTTTTAAAAAAGGCAAGTGGAGCAACCTGACAGCTTTTCATACAGTGCAACCAGCAAATAAAATAGACCGAGACAATGATATTTTTTTGGACTTGCCACAGCTTACACGCTATATGATTATTAATAAATGGAAATACGGAAACGATAAAGATTGGGGCTGGAGCAGTAGAATTGGTTTGCGTTTTTTAAATGAGCAAAGAATTGGCGGACAAACATTTTATAATTCAGATAGCGACAAAGGGAGTACAAATATTTACGGACAAACAGTAAACATCAATCAACCCGAAGTATGGACAAAGACCGCTTATCGCTTTAATGATAATCATAAAATAACTTTCTTTGCATCTTCATTTCATCAAGACCAAAAATCATTTTTCGGAACGGTAAAATATAATGCACAGCAGACAAATTTTTATGGTAATCTGCAATACGAATTAGCTTATTCGCAAAAACATTCATTAAAAACTGGCATTAGCTATCGTTACTTAAACCTCAATGAAGATATTGCATTTACAGACACTACTTTGAAACGGACTTATGCGGGTAATTACAAACGAATAGAAAATATCCCCGGACTTTTTGCGGAAAACTCAATGAGTTTTTTAAAAGATAAATTAACTTGGATTGCTGGTATTCGTGGCGACCAACACAACCAATTTGGTTTTACTGTTACACCGAGAACTTTATTAAAATATGATATTACACCAAAAACAGTTTTCCGTGCAAGCATTGGGACAGGTTGGCGAACAGTAAATTTATTCAGTGAAAATATTGGTTTGTTGGTTAGTTCAAGGGACATAGTTTTTGCAGAACAATTAAGACCTGAAAGAGCAACAAATTTTGGAATTAACTTTACTCAAAAATTTGAAACTAAAAACCTTTCAGGTTACTTCAGTGCTGACTATTACAGGACAGATTTTCAAAATCAAATTTTCCCCGACTATGACAGCGACCCAACGAAAGCAATAATTAAAAATTTTAATGGAACAAGTGTAAGTAATGGTTTTCAGGCAGAACTTTATTTAAAAATATGGAAACGATTTGAATTGAAAACTGGCTACAACTTTTTAGATGTTTACCGAGAAATAAACGGGGCAAAACAACTATTACCTTTTAATCCTGCACACAAATTTTTGACAACATTCAGTTACAAACCCTTGACAAATAAATTTCATTTTGATGTAAACGTTCACTGGTATGGTGAGCAGCGTTTGCCAGACACAAAATCAAATCCAACAGAGTTTCAACGTCCTGACTTTTCAAAACCTTACACTTTAGTAAATGCACAATTTACATACAGCTTTAAAAAGTTTGAAGTATATGCAGGTTGCGAAAATGTTTTTAATTTCAGACAGAATCAACCAATTATCAGTTGGCAAAACCCATTCAGCCCATACTTTGACACTTCTTCTGTTTGGGGTCCGACACGGGGTAGAGAAATATATGTTGGTATTCGTTTCGAATTGACAAATGAATAAGCCAACACTAAAAGCAAGCACATTTGCAAACCGCTACAAGCAAACGCACAGACCAAAGTTTGCAAAAGAGCTTGCTTTTTACTAAAGTTTTTCAAACTCCGCAAGCGTAGAAAACAACCGTGTGAAATATGCCTTATGTTTGCAATCATTGTTCTTATTTCCGGTGCATTTTTAGGTTTCAATATGAATTAAAAAAAATTATGAGAATGAAAAATTATATTTTATCTCTAATCTTAATAGTAGTCGGTTTACCATTGTTTGCTCAAACAGACACTACAAAAAATCAAATCACTTCAACCGATAGCATTGTTTACACTTGCTCGATGCACCCAGATGTAATATCAGCACACCCAGGAAAATGTCCGAAATGCAGTATGGATTTAGTTCAAAAAAAATCTTCTTCCCAAGAACATAAAATGGATATGATGATGATGTGTCCAATGCACGGTATGGTAGATATGAACCACAAACACGATGAAAAAAAGAAAAATAATATGAAAATGATGAAGGGAATGGGTATCGCAATGGGGGTAATGATGGTAGTGATGGTAATATTTATAGGCAGTCGTTAACAAAAACAAAATTTGTATTTCTTTATTCAATTATCGCTCTGATTGTTTCTTCCTGCTCCTATGCTCAAAATTCAAAAGAACCTTGGACAGAAAAGCAGTTGCTTAACCCTGCCGACCTTGCTAAAATCTTGAACGATGCTAAAAGTAAAAAGCCCATTCTGTTGAGCATAGGTTTCGGAGGTGGAATAAAGATCTCAAAAGAAACAGGAGCAACAAAAGAAAAAGAAGGAATTGAAAATCTGAAAAAAGAATTAGCAAAACTTCCCAAAGACGCAGATATTGTAATTTATTGCGGTTGTTGTCCGTTCAAAGATTGTCCGAACATTCGCCCCGCTTTTAAAATTTTATCTGGAACAATAAGCTCTTCATTGGTTGTAGATTTTCCTTTTACAAGTTTTATTCCTTCATCATTTAATTTCATAGCCTCTTTTATATAACCAATAATTTTTTTGTTAGATGGTAAATCTTTCAAAGAAGTAATCTTACCCAAATGGCCCATTGCCGTTTCACTTTTTGCATTTAACATGAGTGTAGGGTCATTCATTAACGAGGCTTTCCAAAAATTTAAAATGCAATGTTGTTTAAAAGAAGCAATACCACACAAGAGTCCCTTGTATTCAAAGCTTGGCATACCCCATTTAATTTTTTCTTCAACATCATTACAAGTTTTATGTATGAGGCTTCTTAAATGATGCAGAATAGGCTGTGCAAAAGGTTGTGCTTTCTGTATATAATCATCAACAAGTTTATTTGTTTTAATAAAAATATTTTATAAAATAAAAAACCACCTCGCAAAGAGGTGGTTTAAAGTTAAAAACATTTTTGAATTATTGTTTAATGAATTTTTGAATGCTCATTTCACTTTCGTTCAATGAGAATATTTTTATTAAATAAGTTCCTCTCGATAAATTAGAAGTATTGAATTGAATGTTATTATCCCCCTGATTGCTTTGTAACATTTTTTCGGCAATTGTTTTTCCAACCAAATCAGTAATTCTAATATTTACTTTTTCACTATTAGGCGTATTAACAACAACATTCAATTGTTCTGAAACAGGGTTAGGATATACTCTTGTAATTTCTGCTTTAGTTATTGAAATAGATTTTAATGCAACTATAGCAGAATAAGAATCTCTACCATCTTTATCTATCTGACGTAAACGATAATAGTTTGTTCCTGCTAAAGGCTTTTCATCATTGTAATAATAATAAAGTATTGAAGTGCTGTTGCCATTTTCGGCCTTTGAATTAATGGTTGCAATAGAACTGAATTTTTCTCCATTTGAGCTGCGTTGTAATTCAAATGCTTTGTTGTTGGTTTCATTTGCAGTAGACCAATTTAAAATATTTCTACTACCCTCTTTTACACCAGTAAATGTGGTTAAGTTTACTGGAACCAAACCAGAAGCCAACGTTGCATCAACCATAATTTTAAATGGGGCACCTAAAGGACCCCAGGTATTAGCACCAGCAGGAGTTCTAGCATAAAACGTCTTTAATCTTTGTGGCGTTTCAGATTCATAAGAACAACCCATGTTTGTTGCACCAGTTTGATTTATTGATACAGCAAAATCACCAGTTATTCCAACGGTTGGCGAAAGAGTAACTGTGTTTGGTCCAGCTGCTGTAGTTAATGTTGCTGAAGTATAAAGCAGGTTTTGTGGTGTATCTGTATTTACACTATAAATTTTAATTACATAAGGTTGACCAGAACTACTAAAATTTGTTTTAATAGAGGTTAAACCAGTAGCAACAGGACATCTAAATATTATAGCCAGATCTAAAGGGGCAGTATTACTTCCTACA
>JANLVQ010000219.1:0-9949 GCA_031364085.1 Chitinophagaceae bacterium | reverse complement strand
CAAGTAATAATTAATAAAGATCCATTTATTGAAAAAATGGTTGCAGAAGTTTCTTCTGATTCATTGAAATCATATATCTATTCATTAGTCTCTTTTGGCACAAGGCACACACTTAGTGTACAAAATAATAACTCCAAGGGAATTGGTGCTGCAAGAAATTGGGTATTGAGTAAATTTAAAGAATTTGCAAAAAATTCTAATGGACGTTTATCTAGTTTTATTGATACCATTACACTTGCTAAAGACAATAGAAGAATTGACGTACCAACACTTTTAGGAAATGTTGTGGCTAGGTTAGAAGGAACTGATACTAGTGATAAAAGAATTTTTATTATTAGTGGACATTTAGATAGTAGAAGAAGTAATGAAATGGATAGAGTAGGAGATGCCCCAGGTGCAAATGATGATGCAAGCGGAGTGGCTGCTGTTATTGAAAGTGCTAGGATTATGAGTAAAAACAGTTTTCCCGCTACAATAATTTTTGTTGCTGTGAGTGGAGAAGAACAAGGATTATTAGGAGCTAATTTTATGGCTGAAAAAGCTAAAAAAGAAAATTGGCTTATTGAAGCTGTGTTGAATAATGATATTATGGGAAGTAACAATAGCAACGAAACCAATAATATTAATAACAATAAAATTAGAGTGTTTAGTGAAGGCATTTCTGTTTTAGATACTGGAAGAAATGCAACTTTATTAAGAAATTTAGGATTAGAAAACGATGGAAAATCTAGACAATTAGCCCGATATATTAAAGAAGTTGGAGAACGATACGTTGATAATTTAGAAGTGATGATGGTTTATAGAAATGATCGTTTTTTGCGTGGCGGAGATCATACACCCTTTGTATTAAGAGGTTTTCCTGCTGTAAGAATTACTGAATTGAATGAAAATTATAACCAACAACATCAGGATGTAAGAGTTGAAAATGGAATTCAGTATGGAGATTTACCTGAGTTTGTTGATTATGAATATTTGAGAAAAAATACCTGTTTGAACTTAGCTAATTTAGCAAATTTGGCAAAAGCCCCATCTGTACCTATTGATGTAAGAGTTGAAACTAAAAAATTAACCAACTATACTAATTTGTTTTGGAAAGCACCAAAATCTGGAAATGTAAAAGGATATTATGTTGTTATGAGAGAAACGACTAGTTCTGTTTGGCAAAAGAAAATATTTACCTCTAAAACTAAAATTGATTTACCATATTCAAAAGACAATTATTTTTTTGGAGTACAATCTTTAAGTGATGCGGGTAATGAAAGCTTACCTGTTGTTCCATTACCAAATGGCCGATAAGTTTAAGCTTTTAATTACTTTGAAATTTCTGAATTAAATACATCATTTGCTTACTTGAAACAAACCCTTGAATTTGAAATTCAATCTGTGATAAATTGTTTAAGAAGCAAACAATAGGATAAATTAATTCTTCATTTTTATTTCCTAAAAATTTAGCCAATTCGTGTACACCACTGTTTTTACCATTTGGTTGAAAATGATATATTTTATTTAAAAATTTTATATCTCTTTTTTCCTCAGCATTGAACTGTATAAAATAAAAATTATTATTAATTACTTCAATAATTTCTTTATTCTTAAATGTGCTTTGTTGCATGGCTAAACAATACTTGCACCAATCTGTGTGAATTAATACAATAGTTGGTTTAGCATGATTTTTTTGTAAACTATCTAAATCTTTAAATTCTACACATTTGATTTGTGCATGTACAAATGATGTTGACAAGAAAATTAGAATTAAAGTCGAAATATTTTTTAACTGATTCATTTTATTTAATGGTATATCTTATTCCCAAAAATGCTCTGATGCCTTGGTTAGGTGCATAAACATAACTAGGGTCGAATGTTAAGGCATAAGGATTTTCAGCAGTGGCAACAACTTTTCCATCACTACCAAAAACAACATTTTTATCGAATGGATCATGAGAACGAGCTATTATAAATGGATTATTTTTATTCGGAGTAAAATTCAATAAATTTTTAACTCCTCCATAAATTTCAATATTTTTTATGCCAGAAAAAGTAAATTGAATATTCTGAATACTCCAAGTAGGAGAGTAAGGCTGTCTAGGGTCAAAATCACTTAATAATGGTAATCTCATGGGTCCGTATATATTTCCAGTATAATCAATATTCAAATTTGCTCTATTGATTTTATATGAAACTGCCCAAGTGCCTGAAAACTTTTCAGTTAAAATTTGTTGTTGTGTAATATTATTATTTGTTGTACTTACATTCATTAAAGTAATACCAGTTATTATTTTTAAACCGTTGCTAAAATTGCAATCAATATTTGTGGTTATGCCTTTGCTCAAAGCATAGCCTTTTATATTATCAAAAATAATTTTATTGGGGTCTGTATCATAGTCGCCAACAATTCTATTATTAAAATAAGTTAGCCATGCCGAAAATTCTAAGTTGATGAAAGAGCCATTATTTGAGAAAATTTTCTTTAAATAATTTAAGTTTACATTATATGATCGTTCAGGATTTAGTTCATTTTTAATTTCAACAATTCTTGCACCTGTTAATGCTGCATGTTCTTCAGTAAAAAGATTCACTACTCTAAAACCAGTTCCAGCATTAACTCTAAAAGTGTTCAAATCGTTAACTTTCCATTTGTATGCTAAGCGTGGTGTAAAAATATTTCCATGTAAAGAATTGTTATCAAATCTAGCTCCTAATAATAACTTGTGATTTTCATTAATGCTAATTTCATCTTGAATAAAAACTCCAGGCAGCCATGTGATACTTGGTTCATTGGTTTTAATTAAACTATTAAATGTTGCAACTGTATTATCATCATAAAAAATTTTTCTTAATGCAATACCAGCTAAAAAATCATGTTTCTTGAAAGATTTATCCCATGTTAATTGACTGAAAAATATTCTTTGTGTGGCATCAAAAACAGTAGTACCATATCTGCTATCTTGCTTATGATTTGTGTAGCTAAAAGCTAAGAATAATTTTTCTTTTGTCGGCAACTGATAATTTCCAATCATTTCCCAACGATTGGTGTAAATGCTTTCACCATATATGCTATCAGATCCTCTAAAATTTTTATTCCATCTGGTTTCTCCACCCCATCTATCTTCATTAAAATATCTTAAGGCAAAAGAAAATAGTTTGTTATTTTTTCTTTGAATATTGAATTTTTGGAAAACAGAAACTCTATTTTGTAAAGTTACATCTGTGAAATTGTCATTGTTATGATCTATTATATTGTTAAATTTAAATAAGTTTATTCCAGTTAATACAGATACATTTCTATTTAATTGCATTGTTACACTAATATCTGTATTGAGCTCATTCCAACTGGTGTTCATTACATCAAATGATAGTCTTGGTGCATTGGTAGGTTTTTTAGTAATGATATTGATTAATCCACCAACTGCTTCACTGCCATATAAAGATGATGCTGGTCCTTTTACAATTTCCACTCTCTCAATTAAACTGTTGGGTATGCCTGATAATCCATAAACAGTTGATAAACTGCTCAAAATAGGCATTCCATCAATTAGCACCATGGTATATGGCCCTTCTAATCCATTGATATGAATATCACCGGTATTGCAAATGTTACAATTTAGTTGAGGCCTTACCCCATTTACATTTTGTAACGCTTCGAAAATATTAGGTGTTGGATTTTTTTTGAAATAGCTTGGACTATATACTTCAACTGGTACAGGGCTTTCAACCCTATTTACTGATTTTAAGGTGCCTGAAATTACTACATCATCTAATTGGTTGTATGATCTTTTAAGTTCAATATTGAGTATTATGGTTTGGTGCAGAGAAACTGTTTTGTGTAATGTTTCAAATGCTAAAGCACTAAAATTTATATGGTAGTTCCCCTTTTTTAAATTTGAAAACAAAAACTTCCCATCAGTATTAGTGATGGTGTGTAAATTTTTATCAGGAATTGAAACTGTAGCATTGGGAATTGGTTTATTATTAAATTTAACCAATCCCTCCAAATCATAATCTTGACCAAAGGCTGTTGATGTAACTAAAAGTAAATTAATAGTGAGTGTGAATATTTTTTTCATAGTAAAAGTACGATGCGTAAAAATAAATAAGTTAGGCAAATCTAACAATATTTGTTTATATATTATTTTTATATTTGTAACATGCTATCTTTCACTGAAGAAAATTACTTAAAGGCTTTAATGCAAATTACTTTAAATATTAAAGAAAAAGAATCTGTAGGCACGAATGAATTAGCAACTCATTTAGCTGTTAAACCTGCTACAGTTAATGATATGCTCAAAAAGCTAAAAGAAAAAAAATTAGTTGATTATAAAAAATATGGAAAAATAACTTTAACACTTAAAGGCAAGGGCTTAGCTATTGAAACCATACGCAGACACAGACTTTGGGAAACATTTTTATTTGAAAAATTAGAATTTAACTGGGATGAAGTGCATGAGGTTGCTGAACAATTAGAACATATACAATCTACTAAACTAATAGATAAGTTAGATCAATTCTTGAATTATCCTCAATTTGATCCACATGGAGATATTATACCAGATGCAAATGGCAATTTTAGAATTCACTTTAAATTTACTTTAGATAACTTATCAATTGGCAATAAATGTAAAATGGTTGCTGTAAAAGAAAACAGCAAAAACTTCTTACAATATGTTCATAAGTTAGATTTAAAAATTAACACAATAATAAAAATTATTGCAATTGAGGAGTATGATGGCTCTATAGAATTAGAGGTGAATAAAAAAAGATTTGTTGTAAGTAAACAATTTGCTGAAAATATTTATGTTGTTTGTGAAAATTGTATTCTTGGTAAAACTTGTTCTAATAAAAGTTGTAAATTTTCTTAATTTTTCATGCTAATTCCAACACGCGAATTGATATACAAATTTTCTTGAATAGCTTCCAAAATAAAATCTGCAATATCTCCTGCAAAAACATTTTCTATAGTTGGATTAGGTAAATAATTTTCTTTTATTTCATAGTTGTTTGAATAATCTTCATCAATAATATTTGAAGGACAAACTAAGGTCCAATCTAAATCAGTTGATTTTAAATGTTGATAAGCTGCTAAATGTTCAAATGAAACTTCTTTCAATTCTGAAGGAAAATTCTCCATATCTATTGCCAATTTTTCATTATTAAAATTTAAAATTCCAATACCGCTAATTGCTACAATTCTTTTCACTTCTGCTTTTTGCATTGCATCAATAATATTTTTCATACCTAAACTTCTCGATTTATCAGTACCATCTTTACTTCCTCCTAAACAAGAAACAATGGCATTACTGTTTTCTACAGCATTGAAAACTTCATTTTTATCAAAAACATATCCCTTGATTGCTTCAAATTTCTCATTTCTTAAATCCATATCAATTAAGTGCTCGATATTTCTATCAAATGCTGTAACTGAATAATCTTTTGCCAATGCTTGTTTTACTAATTGTTTACCAACCAAAGAGGTTGAACCGAAAATTGTAATAGTCATAGAATTTGGTATAATAAAAAAGGTTCGAGTTTAACTCGAACCTTAAAGTTACATTAATTTATTTTTTAATTTTCAATAACAATAGACTGTGATGCCACTTTGTTTTGATTTTTATCAAGAACAATAATTTGATAAACCCCAGAGCTCAAATTAGATAAATTTAACTTAGTATTGATTGTTGAACCAATAGTTGAAATTATACTTCTAAAAACTTTTTTACCAATAATATTAAATACCTCAATTGCATAATCACCAAGCACTTCAGTACTTAATTGAATATTGGCATTTCCTTTAACTGGATTTGGATTCACTAAGAAAGTGAACTTATCATTTCTTTTTAATAATATGATACTTGAATATTCTTTTTCACCAGTATTTGATACCAATACCAAGCGATAATAATTATTTCCAGTTGAAGGTTTGAAATCATTAAAAGAATTGGATGGTTTTAAAATTTCTTCTCCACTTAATTCAGCAATATTTGTAAAACGAGAACCATCACTGCTTTTCTCTACAATTATTTTTTGAGTTCCTGGAGTAACTTCTGCAGTCCAAAATAATTGGTTTCTATTATTAAAAATTTCACCTCTAAAAGAAGTTAACTTAATTGGTAAAGCAGTACCATTTAATGTTAAAGTAAAGGTTGCTTTTGTGTTTGAAATGCCATCAGCAATTAATAAATATTCTGTGTTAGCTAATAAACCTGTAATATCTGTTAAAGCTCCATTTGTTATAAATGTTCTGCATGCAACTGGAGAAGGAAAATTTTGACCTTGTGGGCAAGAACTTACTTTATACAAAGCTAATTCAATGCCTTTTGGATTGCATGGGTTTAATCCCAATGGAGTGGTAGTGTAACCACTAACTGTGATACTTAAAGTTCCACTTGTTGATGTTTTTAAGGCATAAAATTGTGTATTGGTAACTGAAGTGCCATTTCCAGTACAACCTAAATCTTGATATTGAGGATCAGTATCTTTATTACTTGTTGCATGTACCAAATTAAAGTTTACTGTAGTGCCAATATTTGTTGAAGAGGATGGAAAACTAAGCGGACAATCATCATTTATAACTGGTGTATAAGATAATTGTGTCATTTCGTTTAAATATAAACAAGTACCATAAGAATTTGCTTGTGGTGCACATAAATAAAGGGCACCTCTATAACATGATGCATCTGGTGAAACTCTTTTTACACCATTACTTACTGCATAGTGCATTAGTTTGCCCACGTTATTATTTGGATATGCACCTTGAGTACCATCATTAATATGGCCTAAATTTAATGCATGACCTAATTCGTGTAACAATACAGTTTCTAAATCAATTTCAGATGAACTTGGGTTACAAGGACCAGTAGTAAAAGTAGCTGAACCAGATGAAACACCTGCATTTCTTACAATAATATCAAATGCAGTTTTTTGAAGTTCTTGTCCTGAACAACCTTGAAAATATGAATAACAAACTGCTAAAACACCTGAGGGTAATGGTGCCACACCAGTATTAGTATTATCATACATGATAATATTTTCTGTATTATTAGCAATATTCTGGCTTGCAGTTGTTCCTCCTTCTGGCCAGTTCATACCTACTGCTTCTCTCCAAGTAGTTAAAGCCCTTTGAGCTGTTCCTTTTGCTGCAGAAGCATCAAAATCTAATGCACCACCAGCAGTATTATTACTAAAATAAACTGTATAACCACCAGTTCCATTTTGGTTCATTAAATTGGCTTCTTTTGTAATACCACTTACCGATGAAGATAAAATGCTATAAAAAACATTTAAAAAATCTATCGATTGACCTGATAAGCCTGTTGATTCTCTTACTGCAATATAGCCAGTTGCTGCTCGTGTAGGAACTCTTAATTGAATTTGATTTTCTGTCCACAAAATCACTGAATTATCTGCAGATGTAACTACAAAACTTGGAGAAATTCCACCAGTATTTCCATCAGAAAATAAAACAGCAGCCGATCCACCAGGTGATCCAAAGCCAGTACCATTAATGGTTAATACGTTAGTTGAGGGATCTAGCGATGCTCCAGCATTTACTTTTAGTGGACTAAAACTAGAAATGCTAGGGGTAGCTTCAATAGTGGTTGTAGTATTGGTTACATTAAAACTAGCGTTTTTAATAGTGATTGCATTTCCTGTTTTAATGGTTAATTCTGAATATAAACTTCCAAGAATATCATTATAAGTAACAAAAGGAGCTAATGCTTTTGTATTATTATAATTATAAACAAAACATCCTTGGCTACTAGAGTAAACATCCATTAAAACTTCATTGGTTATTGGTGATTTTAAATTCAACACATTAGGATATAAAAAGAACACTCCAATATTTCCTTCTTGTAAACTTAATAAATCACTTGCTTCAATTGTTAAGTTGCCAATACTACCTCCCTGAGTTAATACTTCAACATAATCAGCAGTCATGCCTCCTTTAAAAATTTTATAAACTTTAATTTTATTTGAAGTAAAAATAAATGTGTGATTGGCATTCCAAAAACTAGTTTTACTAACTACTTTACCTTCGATAATATTAGTTGAATTGGTTATTTTTTCTTCAATGCTAACTGGATAAAGTGCATTTGCAAAAACTTTGCATGAAAAATTTATCAAAATAAAAGCTAAACAACAAGTAAATATTTTTTTCATATTAATTTATAAATTGAGGATTAAAATTAAATCAAAAATTTGATTTATGGCATAATGATTAATGGACTTGCTGAACTAATTTCTATTAACTCTAACTCAAAAGTTAAATCTTTACCTGCTAATGGATGATTAGCATCTAATTTCACCACTTCATCAGTTGCACTAACTACAACAACAGGAAAGTTTTGTTCACTTTTATCACTCATTTGTAATTGCATTCCAGCTTCTGGTTGCATATCTTCAGGAAATTGATTTCTTGGAAAATCAATAATCATTTCTGCTTGTACAGATCCATAAGCTTCTGTAAAAGGAATATGAATTGTTTTAACATCACCCACTTTCATATTCATCACACCATCATCAAAACCAGGTATTACCATTCCACTTCCTACTTCAAATTCAAGTGGTTCTCTTTGTTTTGATGAATCAAAAATACTTCCATCACTTAAAGTTCCATGGTAATGAATTTTAATAGTATCTCCTTTTTTTACTACTTGCATATTTTTGTTTTTATAGTTGTTGGCAAAGAAAGGAAAACTTGTATTATGTTCGCAGAAACTAGCAATAAATAATGGTCAACATTATATTAAATACTGGGGTTTAAGAATAAATTAATTTATAACTATTTATGCAAGCCGACTTTTTTAAAAACTTGTTTAAAATTCAAAACTATTCTTCGAATAATTTCTTTTTAATTGCAGGACCTTGTGTTGTTGAAGGAGAAGAAATTGTATTTGAAATAGCAGAAAGAGTTTCAAAAATGTGTTCTCAACTTGAAATTCCATACATCTTTAAAGCATCTTATAAAAAAGCCAATAGAACTAGTTTAAATTCTTTTACAGGCTTAGGAGATGACTTTGGTTTAGAATTAATTAAAAGAACTGGTAAAAAATTTAATGTTCCAACTATAACTGATGTACATACTGCTGAAGAGTGTGCTATTGCAGCAAAGTATGTTGATGTATTACAAATTCCTGCGTTTTTATGCAGACAAACAGACTTGTTGCTTGCTGCTGCTGCAACAGGTAAAATTGTAAATATTAAAAAAGGACAATTTCTTAGTGGCCCATCAATGAAGTTTGCAGCAGATAAAATAAAACATGCAGGCAATAATCAAGTAATCTTGACTGAAAGAGGAACTACTTTTGGATATCAAGATTTAGTTGTTGATTATAGAAACATTCCTTGGATGCAGGAAACGGGTTGCCCTGTTGTAATGGATGTAACTCATAGTTTACAACAACCAAACCAAACTTCAGGTATTACTGGTGGAAATCCACAATTAATTGGTACAATAGCAAAAGCAGCAATAGCAACAGGTGCAGATGGTTTATTTATCGAAACTCATCCAAATCCTTCTAATGCAAAAAGTGATGGAGCTAATATGTTACCATTAGATTTATTAGAAAATTTGTTGAAACAATTGGTAAAAATTCGTCAAGCAATACTTTAATAAAAATATATTTTAAAACCCAAGTATGAATTTACAACTAGAGAAACCCATTGCATTTATTGATTTAGAAACCACAGGAATAAATTTAAGTAATGATAGAATTGTTGAAATTGCTATAATTAAAATTTCTCCTGATGGAACTAAACAAGTGAAGAGGAAAATAGTTAATCCAACTATTCCAATTCCACAAGCAGCTACTGATGTTCATGGAATAACCAATGAAATGGTTAAAGATGCACCAACGTTTAAACAAATTGCAAATGAAGTAAAGCAGTTTATTGAAAATTGTGATATTGCTGGATATAATTCCAATCGTTTTGATATTCCCATGCTGGTTGAAGA
>JANLVQ010000207.1:0-13613 GCA_031364085.1 Chitinophagaceae bacterium | reverse complement strand
CAATTTACACCTGTTAATGGTAAACTGCATTTCGATAAAAGTTTACTTTCTCCTTTTGGATTGGTATGCATCATTGCAACAATAATATTTTTTGCACTTGCAACTAAATCCATTGCACCACCCATTCCTTTTACCATTTTACCTGGAATTTTCCAATTAGCAATATCTCCATTTTCACTCACTTCCATTGCACCTAAAACTGTTAAATCAATTTTACCTGCACGTATCATTCCAAAACTTTCGGCACTATCAAAAATTGCAGCACCTTTAATTAGTGTTACAGTTTCTTTACCTGCATTAATTAAATCTGCATCAATTGCTTCTTCTATAGGGTATGGGCCCATACCTAAAATTCCATTTTCACTTTGAAGAATTACTGTAATATCTTGAGGAATATAATTAGCTACTAATGTTGGTATTCCAATTCCTAAATTTACATACATACCATCTTTTAGTTCCTTAGCTATTCGTTGTGCTATTCCAAATTTATCTAAAGCCATGCTTTTATTTTAGATGATTATAATTGTGTTGTTCTTCTTTCAATTCTTTTCTCATAATTTTTTCCTTCAAAAATTCTGTGAACATAAACACCCGCAACATGAATTTCATCAGGATCTAATTCGCCTGGCTCAACTAAATGTTCAACTTCGGCAATAGTAATATCGCCTGCTTTTGCCATTGAAGTTGAAAAGTTTCTGGTAGTTTTTCTAAAAACTAAATTACCCATAGTATCTCCTTTCCAAGCCTTTACAAAAGCGAAATTGGCATGTAAAGCAAATTCCATTAAATGCATTTTTCCATTGAATTCTTTTACTTCTTTTCCTTGAGCAATTTCAGTTCCATACCCTGCAGGTGTATAAAAAGCTGGTATTCCCATTCCTGCCATTTGAATTCTTGTTGCTAAAGTGCCTTGTGGAATTAAATCAACTTCAAGTTCACCACTTAAAAGTTGTCGTTCAAACTCTGCATTTTCACCTACATAACTACTCATCATTTTTTTTATTTGATGAGTTTTTAAAAGTAGTCCTAATCCAAAATCATCAACTCCTGCGTTATTAGAAATACAAGTTAAGTTCTTAACTCCTTTTTTAACTAACGCATTTATTAAATTTTCAGGAATACCATTTAATCCAAATCCTCCAACCATAATTGTATTGCCATCTGCAACATCAAAAATAGCATCATCTGCATTCAAATATTTTTTATTCATAAATTATAATCTTTTAATTACCCATTCTCTTTTTTTAATTCCAAAATTTGAAATAGAATCGAGTAATATTTTCATTTCATTGGGATGGTTTTGAAAATATTGATAATTCTTATCAAAATCTATTTGTGCTATTTGGTGTAAAGAAAATATTTTTTGGTAATAGATTGGTCTGTTGTTTTTAATTATATAAGCACTATCGTTAGTAACTTTAATTTTCATTAACTCTTCGGCATTTAGCAAATCCCACATTACAACTTTCATTTGATTTAATGATAATTGTTTGTGTTTTTTTGAACATGCCGATAACAGAATAAAAAAACTTATATAAATAATTAAATTCCTCATATTAAACTTTCATTGTATCTTCCTGCATTTGCTGGATCAAGGTTAGATAAAAGTTCAATTGCTTCTGATTTTTCTTCTGGTGTAGCTCTTTTAAAAATATTAATCAACTCCTGCATTTTATTTTGCATAAAAAACTGAACGAACATACTATTTGGAATTTCTTTATTAAATGTTTTCAATTGTTGCAATGATTTTAAAAAACCTGTAATAGCATTTTTTTCGATAACTACCATATTATCATAACCATTTCTATAAAAATCATAGAGCACACTATGTAAAACATTATTTCGTGTATTGGATAAATTTTCAGCTAGCCAATATCTGTTTCTTAAGCCATCAAAAACTCTCCAACCACTAATATTACTACCTTCTGGAGCGTTATTAACAATATTCATAGCTTTTAAAAAATATTTTTCTCCACCTTTTGGAGCAAACGAATCGTAATGCATACCTACTATCATATTTGCATAAAAAGCAAATATTGCTGGCAAGTTTGAAGCTAGAGCATCACTTCCTGCTACTCTGTTTTCATTAAACTCTATGGGCTGATACTCTATATATTTGAAAGCAACATCAATATCCTGAAAATTAAATAGTGCTGCTTGATAAGTTGAGCTTATTACTGGTCGTGCAGATTGTATTATTAACTGAGCTTTATAAACATTTGTTTCTAATATATTTTCAACATTCAAAACAATATTGCAATCAATTTTTTCATTTGTTTTGTACACATCACTAGTCCATTTTCTATTATTAAAAAAATTAGAAAGTTGATTTTGAAGCGTTATAAAAATTCTTTTATCAATAGTTGTACTAACTCTACTTGCATTAACTGTAATCTTAGCCTGAAACTCTTGCGAGTATGACATTAGAGTTAAAATTAATAACGAAATTAAAATACTAAGTTTCTTCATGGTTCATTTTTGAAATTATAAAAGAGACAATATCGTTGGCTACAGCTGTTTTACTTTTAGCTTCAAATTTATACTTTGTTGCTGATGCATCAATAATTGTAATTTCATTTTCATCTGAGCCAAAAACTTTATTCTGATTATTTAATTTATTTAAAATAACTGCGTCTAAGTTTTTACTTTTTAATTTTTGAATAGCATTAGTTTCAGCATCATTAGTTTCTAATGCAAATCCTACTAAAAATTGATTTGCCCTCTTTAACTTACCTATTTCTTGTAAGATATCTGTAGTTTTTTCTAATTCCAAGTTCCAAACCTCATCTTTCTTTTTTATTTTATTTTCAGCAACAACACTTGGCTTATAATCGGCTACAGCTGCACACATAACTATGATATCTGCATCTGCTTGCTTACATAGAACTGCATTTAACATGTCCTGACTACTAAACACATTAATCAATTCAACAGATGTATTTATTTTTAAATGTGTAGGGCCACTTACTAAAGTTACCTGAGCTCCTTGTTTAATTAAAGCTTCTGCAATTGCATAACCCATTTTACCTGATGAATAATTTCCAATGAATCTAACTGGATCAATTGCTTCATAAGTTGGGCCAGCTGTTACTAAAACTTTTTTATTTTTTAATAGATGATTTGAAGAAAAATGCTGCTTGATGAAATCAATAATTTGATCAGGTTCTGCCATTCTACCTTCACCAACTAATCCACTAGCTAATTCTCCATTTGCTACAGGAATTGATAAGTTACCAAAAGCTTGTAAGGTTAGAATATTTTTTTTAGTTGAGGGATGATGCCACATATCTTCATCCATGGCTGGTGCAACAATAACAGGACAAGTAGCTGAAAGATAAACTGCCATTAGTAAATTATCACAAATCCCATTCGCCATTTTTGCTAGTGAATTACAACTTAAAGGTGCGAGTAGCATTAAATCTGCCCATCTTCCTAGGGCAACATGATTTGACCAAGAGTCATCATTTGATAAATCAACTAAAACTTCGTTTTTAGATAATGTAGATAATACCAGAGGAGATACAAAATCTTTGGCAGCTGGGGTCATAACTACTTTAACTTCTGCACCTGCTTTAACTAATAATCTTACAATTAATATAGATTTATAGGCTGCAATGCTGCCACTAATACCAATTAATATTTTTTTTTCTTTAAGCATTAATACAAATAAAAAACGACAGTAAAAATACTGCCGTTTACGTAATAATCTATGTTAATATTAACGAAACAAATCGCTATCATTATTTTTTCTGTAGTAAATTTTACTTTCCATGAATTCATGTGTAGCCATAATTGCTGGATTTGGCATTTTTTCGTAAGCACGAGAAATCTCTATTTGTTCTTTATTTTCATGAATTTCTTCTAAGCTATCAGTATGGCTTGCAAATTCTTCTAATTTATTATGCAACTCTTCTTTAAGTGTTACATTAATTTGATTAGCTCTTTTAGCAATGATAGAAATTGATTCATATAAATTTCCAGTCACATCTTTTAAATCAATCAAATTTTGTGTTTCTACTACACTTGGTGTATTAGCATTAATTTGTCGGCGTAATTTGCTCATTTTTTATATTTTTAATTGAGTTGGTTATTTGTGATTTTATTACTAGTATTTCTTTATAATGTTTACTATCTGCAAATCTTTCTATAAAGTCTGTGCATTCATTTTGAACTTTAATGTACCGCTCTTCTTGTTTTTCTTCAAAACTTAAATCTGCGTATTTTAGGTACGATTTTATCATTAAATATTTATACTCATCGGCAGATTTACTATCAATAAAATTTTCTAAAATATTTTCAAATGAAATTGCTGCCGATTTATAAAAACCTAAATTGTAATAAAGTTCTGCCGCTTTAAATTCTTTTTGTTCTAATTTTTCTCTGCAAATGTCAATAATTTCATTGGCTTCTTTTACTCTTATAGATGTTGGATGCATGCTAATAAAAGCTTGCATTAATGACATAGCTTTTACAGTTGGTGTTTGATCGAGTTCAGGTTTAGGTGATTGCTTATAATAACAAAAAGCTCTTAGATAATTACAATCTTCTGCTCTTTTACTATTTGGAAATGTTTCAACAAAAGTTTTATAAAAGTTTTCAGCATTTAAATAATCTTTTAAAAAATAATATGCATTTGCACTTTTAAAATACATATCCTCATAACGTTCTGTACCTTTTATATATGGAAATAAATCCTCATAAAGTTGAATAGCCAAACTGTATTTTTTATCTGCATAAAACTGCTCAGCAGCTTTGTAACGCATTTCGTTATCTGTGCTTTTAAATATTTTACTAAAACTCTTACTTTTTTCTACTTTAATTGAAGAAGACTTTTTGAAAAAGCAAGAATTTAAGCTAATCGAAATAATAAATAATAAACAAAATAATCTCATAAAGGGTTGCAAAGTTAAATGTTTACTGGCAAAGTAACGAACTCCATTTTATAAAGATTTTTTTTATCGTTAATATAAATATAAAACCCCACTCTGTGGGGTTTTATATTTATATAAGTTGAGAATTAAATACTAGTAATTCTGTTTTCCTTTTAAATGTGGAGCTGGAGCTGGAACTGTATTAGGACCCACTTCATTTGTACCTTGTAAGTCAATAGTTTTGCCATCACCGCTTCCTGAATCATAAGCAAAGATGAAACGGTTTTCGCTGATACCTTGTTTTTCAACTAAGTATTTAATAATTACATCAACTCTATCATATGCTTTTTGTTGAGATGATTTATTTGCTTCTGGGTGACCAAGAACTTTTACTTTACATGATGGATTATCTTTTAGTTGAGTTGCAACAGCATCTAACAAACGCATATTATCTCTGCTAAGAGAAGCACCACCAGATTTAAATACAATACTTGGCAAATTATTCATTGAACAAGCACCTGTACCTGATACTCCAGATTCTTTAATTGTTTCAATTACTTTTTGTAATTCAGTAATTTTTTCTCTTGATTCTTTACAACAAGCACTTTCTGGGCAACTTCCAACACCTTCTGTATTAACAGGGAAGCATTCTTGACGAGTTAATAACTCTTTATCTTTATAATCTGGAACACCATCACCATCACTATCTAGAGCTCTTCCTCTGCTATCAACAGCAACACCAGCTGGAGTGTTTGGCTCTAAATCAAATTGGTCTGTAATACCATCTCCATCAGCATCATCTAATTTAACTTTTAAGTTCTTCTTTAAATGATCTGGCTCATTTAATTCACTATACACATAATTGTTTGGATTAATCCAGTTTAATGGCTGAACTCTTTTATCCTTACTTCCAACATTGAAATTGAAACGCAAAGTATAAGCATTCAAGATATCATGTGTGTTACTTACTGGGCTACGAAATCCATCTAAATAATCATAACTTGTAAGAGTGTTTTTATTTTCTACTGCTAAATTGAATCTATCGCTAATTTTAAACGCAATACCTGCTCCAAAATTTAATACCCCTAAAATAGCAGTTTGGCCATTATTCATTGTACCTAATAAACTGTTAGAATTTGATGCATTATATTGTACATAAGTACCTGAAATTGCCTTTTTTTCAACATCTGATGTTAGTACACCAACACCAGCTAATAAATAAATATTTACTTTAGGGTTACCTTTATAGCTTCTTATTGAATTTAAAGAAACTATTCCATCAATTCCTAAGCCCATAGAAGTATTTTTGTAAGGTCTAGCAACGTTTGAAGCAGCAGGATTTCCAGCACCATTAATATTATTTACTGGTTCTTGGCCGTTAATTTTGCTATAAGAAAAGTATGGACGTAATGAGAATACATGACTTAAAGATTTGCGTGCAGTTATAGATGCAGTTAAGCCTAAATCGCTATTAATATCTCCTCCAATTCTTGCTACACCTAAGCCAATACCAATTTCCCACATATCACGTGGTTTTGCTGGATAAATGTAAGCATTCTTAGAAAATTCTGTGAATTGAGCACTGTTTTTTGCAGCTACTTTTGAACTGTCTTTCCATTGATTTGTTACATCAGACATTTGTGCAAATGACAAAGTTGATACTAACATAAAAACAGAAACTAAAAGTAAAGTGTAGTTTTTGTTTGACATAGTTTATTTTTTAAAATTTGAAAACTTATTTGAAATGCAAAGGTGCATAAAATTAAATCAAATTATTGAATTACAATTGATTTTTTATTGTATCATAATTAATCTTATTTATATTACTCACACTTACTCAGTAGCGAATTTACAAAAAATAATTAAACTATTAGTAAAACAATAAAAAAATTATAATGTTCTTTTAATTTCCTCTTCTTCATAAGCTACAACATTATCACCTACTTGAATATCGATAAAGTTTTTAATAGTTAGCCCACATTCATATCCAAAAGCAACTTCTTTTACATCATCTTTAAAGCGTTTTAAACTTGCTAATTCTGCATAAGCACCTTCTTGACGTGGATAAACTAAAATACCATCTCTGTAAATTTTTATTTTATGATCTCGTTTTATTTTTCCTTCAGTAACATAACAACCTGCTACTGTTGCTTTATCAAATTTAAATACTTCACGAATTTCAACTGTGGCAACTTCTTTTTCCTCAACTTTAGGCTCTAACATGCCTTCCATTGCAGATTTTATTTCTTCGATGGCTTTATAAATAATGGAGTATTGTTTAATTTGAACTCCTTCTGTTTCTGCAAGTTTATTTGCTTGAGAAGATGGACGAACATTAAATCCTATTAAGATGGCATCAGAAGCAGTTGCTAATAGAACATCACTTTCAGAAATTTGTCCAACTGCTTTGTGAACAACTTTTATAGCAATTTCATCGGTAGATAATTTTTGTAAACTATCACTTAAAGCTTCAACCGATCCATCTACATCTCCTTTAATGATTATATTTAATTCTTTGAAGTTTCCTAAAGCTAATCTTCGTCCAATTTCATCTAAAGTAATATGTTTACGAGCTCTTAAACCTTGTTCTCTTAATATTTGAGAACGTTGTATAGCTATTGATTTTGCTTGAGATTCATCATTATATACTTTGAATTTTTCACCTGCTTGAGGTGCTCCATTTAATCCTAACAGTACAACAGGAGTTGATGGTGGTGCAGCTTCTACTCTTTGATTTCTTTCATTAAACATTGCTTTTACACGACCATAAAACTGTCCAGAAACAATTAAATCTCCTTGATTTAATGTTCCATTTTGTACAAGAATAGTAGCAATGTAGCCACGGCCTTTATCTAAAGAAGCTTCAATAATTGTTCCGGTTGCTTCTCTTTTAGGATTTGCTTTTAATTCTAATAATTCAGCTTCTAATAAAACTTTATCTAATAAAGCATCTACATTCAATCCTTTTTTGGCTGATAATTCTTGAGATTGAAATTTACCGCCCCACTCTTCCACTAACACATTCATTTGTGAAAGTTGCTCATATATTTTTTGAGGATTGGCTCCATCTTTATCAATTTTATTTACAGCAAAAATCATGGGAACATTTGCAGCTTGAGCATGGCTAATTGCCTCTTTAGTTTGTGGCATTACTGCATCGTCTGCTGCAACTACTATAATTGCAATATCTGTAACCTTAGCACCCCTTGCTCTCATTGCAGTAAAGGCTTCATGACCTGGTGTATCTAAAAATGTAATATTTTTTCCACTAGATGGTAATGTAACCTCATAAGCACCTATGTGTTGTGTTATACCACCAGCTTCGCCAGCTACCACATTTGCACTTCTAATATAATCCAGCAATGAAGTTTTACCATGATCTACGTGACCCATAATAGTAACAATTGGTGGTCTTGAAGCTAAATCTTCGGGATTATCATCATCTTCATCTTCTTCATCATCAACATCATCAAGACTTGTAAACTCTACTTCAAAATCAAATTCACTTGCAACTAGCTCAATAACTTCTGCATCTAATCGTTGGTTGATAGATACCATAATTCCCAAATTCATACACTTGCCAATTACATCAGCAAAACCAACATCCATAAGGTTTGCCAATTCGCTAACAGTTACAAATTCTGTTACATGCAACTTATTATCTACAACTTCATTGTCGTGGGCTTCAGCTGCTTCTTTACGTTTGTCTCTTCTGTTTCTTGCTTTCAGACTTTTTCCTCTGCCAGTACTTCCTGCCAGTTTAGCTTGGGTTTCTTTGATTTTATCTTGAATTTCTTTTTTATCAATCTCTTTATCATCTCTTCGAGATTCTATTTTAATTCCTGGTCTTCCTCTTCCTCCACCTTGTGGTCTATTTCCTGGTCCTGTTGGTCTGTTAAATCCACCTCTATTTTCACCTCCAGTGCCTTTATCCTCTTTTCTAAAATCTACACGTTGAATATTGGTAGTTTTTTTATCGATAGGAATTCTTTTTCTTTTTCCTTTATCTTCCTTAGGAGCAGGTTTTGGGCGTGTTTCAACATTTTTAGGCAACTCTATTTTGCCTAAAATTTTCGGACCACTTAATTTTTGAACTTCAATATTTTCTACTTGTATAACTTCTTCAGCTGGTATAATTTTTTCTATTTCTACTTCAACAATAGGCTTAGCTGTTACAATTATTTCTTCTACTTCTTCTTTTTTCTTCTTTACAGATTTTTTTGGTTTAGTTGATGAATCAATAGTACTTAAGTCAATTTTTGTAATTACTTTAGGACTATTTAATTCTGGAGCTTCAATTTTTACAATTTCAGATGCTGGTTCTTCAATAGCAATGGTTTCTACAACTTTTTCTTCAATTGGTTTTACCTCTGCTGCAACCTCCACCCATTGAGTTGAAACATCTAATTTTGGCAGAACCTCAATATCAATTGTTGTTTTACTCGATTTTTTAGCATCTTTTTTTCCAATGGAAATATCTTCTTCATCTCTTTTTCTTTTACCATCAACAATATTAGTTTTCGGAATTTCAACAAGATCGGCCTTGTTTTTAATTGCTTTATCAGTACTAAACTCCGCTTGAAGTGCTTGGTACATTTCAACAGATAACTTAGTAGTATCTTTTATTTCTTCTTTAAAGCCTTTACCTCCTAAAAAATCAATAATCGTATCTCTACCTACATTGAATTCTTTTGCAGCTGCTAATAACCTTGGTAATTTAATTTCTGACATTCAATTTTGTTTTAAAGATTGTTACTCATAAATAACAACCTCCATCTGTTTTAATTTTAAATAAGAATTTTCTAAATATATATAATTTATTCTTCGTCTCTTTCCATTTCTTCGGTTAAAATCTTTCTTACTTCTTCAATAGTTTCAATTTCTAAATCTGTTCTTCTTTCTAATTCTGAATCACTGAGTTTTAGAACACTTTGAGCAGTATCACATCCTACACGTTTGAACTCATCAATAATCCATTGTTCAATTTCATCTGCAAATTCATCTAAATCGTAATCAAATTCTGCAGTTTGTTCTTCATCTTCTCTATACACATCAATTTCATATTCTGTTAATTGGCTAGCCAATTTAATATTTACACCCCTACGTCCAATAGCTAAACTAATTTGATCCGCTTTTAAATAAACATCTGCTTGCTTTTTTTCATTATCTAAATTCATGAAACTAATCTTTGCAGGAGTTAATGAACGTTGAATAAGTAATTGAATATTATTGGTGTAATTAATAATATCGATGTTTTCATTTTTAAGTTCACGAACAATGCCGTGAATTCTACTTCCTTTCATTCCAACACATGCACCAACTGGGTCAATTCTATCATCATAACTTTCAACAGCTACTTTTGCTCTTTCGCCAGGTTCTCTAACTATTTTTTTAATGGCAATTAAACCATCAAAAATTTCTGGAACTTCAATTTCTAATAATTTAGAAAGAAACGTTGGGCTGGTTCTCGACAAAATTACAACTGGGTTATTATTTTTAACATCTACACGAGCCACAACTGCTCTAATGTTTTCGCCTTTTTTAAAATAATCTGTAGGAATTTGTTCAGATTTTGGAAGAATTAATTCATTACCTTCTTCATCTAAACACAATACTTCTTTTTTCCAAACTTGATAAATTTCGGCTGAAACGATTTCGCCTATTCTATCTTCATATTTTTTGATTAAAACATTTTTCTTTAAATCACCAATTCTGCTGGCTAAAGTTTGTTTAGCTGCTAAAATTGCTCTTCTTCCAAAATCTTCTAAATTTACTTCTTGTAATAATTCTTCTCCAATTTCAAAATCGGGTTCAATTTTAATAGCCTCACTGTAAGCAATTTCTGCCAAAGGATTATCTACATCATCATCCGATCTTATTTCTCTTTTATGAATGATTTCTAAATCGCCTTGCTCGGCATTTACAATAACATCAAAATTTTCATCTGTACCATATTTTTTTCGAAGTAATGTTTTAAAAACATCTTCTACCACTTTCATCATTGTGGGTCTATCAATATTTTCTGCGTCTTTAAAATCTTGAAACGCATCAATTAAATTAATACTTGCCATACCATTTTAAATTTAAGATTTACTTTTAAAATTTATTAAAACTGTTGCTTTTTTTATTGTGTCGAAAACAATATTTTCTTTTGTTGTAATTGCTTTCTTTCCTTTACCAACAGTGCTTTCTATAATTATTTCTTTATCTAATACATCTATTAACTTGCCTTCTTTTTTTGATTCATCGGTTAAAACTAATTCTAAATCACGGTCAATATTTTTTTTGTATTGACGAACGAGTTTCAAAGGCTCATCAACTCCTGAACTAGAAATTTCTAAACTAAAATCACCCTCTGCAAAAAAATTAGCCTCTTCTATTAACTTGTATAACTTTCTATTAATTCTTACACATTTTTCAATAGTTACACCATTATCCCCATCAACAAATACTTTAATATTATTAGTGGGTTTAATTTTTATTTCTACACAAAATAAATCTGGGAAATCTTGTAAAATTTCGTCAATATATTTTTCAATTAATTCTAAATGTGCCGACATATCATTTTTTTAAAAATAGAGAAGGGAACGATTTCGTTCCCTTCTTCAATTCTTTATTCCTCTGCAAATGTAATGGTTCAAGCTATTATATTCCAAATTAAAATTGGTTTAGCTAATTTCGTAGCTCTAAGTTAAATTCATGCTATTAATTGATTTTAAAATTCCTAAAAGCTTTTCAAAAGCATTAAGATTACCAACTAATGATTATAGAAGACAACAAATTAACGTTTTAAAAAAATTATTACGAAAAGCAAGATTTACAGAGTTTGGACAGGAAAATAAGTTTGATGAAATTTTAATATCAAAACATCCGGGCAAAAAATTTCAAGAAATAGTAAGTATTTATAATTACACAAGTATTAATGAAAAGTGGTGGTACAAAACTTTACAAGGGGCAAGTAATGTTTGTTGGCCAGGAAAAATAAAATATTATGCACTATCTTCTGGTACATCTGAAGCTTCAAGTAAATATATTCCTATTACCAATGATTTATTGAGAGGTAATAAAATTGTGATGATTAAACAATTAATTAGCTTAACAAAATATCATAATATTCCTTTGAGTTCTGCCGGAAGAGGTTGGCTAACATTAGGTGGAAGTACAGATTTAGAAAAAAATTCAAGTTATTATGCAGGAGATTTAAGTGGTATCACGGTTAAAAAATCTCCATTTTGGTTTCAACCATTTTACAAACCTGGTAAAAAGATTTCGAGAGAAAAAGATTGGAATAAAAAATTAAAAGAAATTGTAGAAAAAGCACCCCATTGGGATATTGGTTTTATTGTTGGCGTGCCAGCATGGGTTCAAATGTGCATGGAAATGGTTATTGAAAAATACCAACTTAAACACATTCATGAAATTTGGCCTAACCTAGATTTTTTTGTTCATGGTGGTGTAAATTTTGAGCCCTACAAAAAAGGGTTTGAAAAACTTTTAGGTAAACCCATTACTTACATAGAAACTTATTTGGCTAGTGAGGGTTTTATTGCTTACCAGGAAAGACAGGATAATAAAGGAATGAAATTGGTAACCAATCAACATATATTTTTAGAGTTTGTTCCGTTTAATGAAAATAATTTTGATACAGATGGTAATATTTTACCCAATGCTAAAGCATTTATGCTTCATGAAATTGAAGAAAATAAAGATTATGCTTTGTTAATTACTACAAATGCAGGTGCTTGGCGATATTTAATTGGTGATACAATAAGACTAATAGATAAAGAACATGCAGAAATTATTATTACTGGTAGAACTAAACATTTTTTAAGTTTAGTTGGAGAACATTTAAGTGTAGATAATATGAATCATGCAATTCAAAAAACTTCTAATGATTTAAATATTTGTATTTCTGAATTTACAGTTGCTGGTATACCTCATGAATCATTCTTTGCTCATCATTGGTATGTTGCATGTAAAGATGAAGTTGAAAAAGAAATTTTAAAAAATGTATTAGATGAGCACCTTAAAAAACAAAATGATGATTATGCCGTTGAAAGAAAATCTGCACTGAAAGATATTTTTGTGACCATACTACCAGAAAAATGTTTTTTAGAATTTATGGAGAGTAAAGGAAAAGTTGGTGGCCAACACAAATTTCCAAGAGTTTTAAAAGGCCAAATGCTAGAAGATTGGAAACAACTTATTAATAAATATCTTTTTACTCAAAAACGATTTTTCTAAGGTTGGGTTACTGCAGCAATACCTGGTAATTCTTTTCCTTCAAAATATTCAAGCATTGCACCACCACCAGTGCTTACATAACTTACCTTATCGTTGAAGCCAAATTTATTAATTGCAGAAACACTATCACCACCTCCAACTAAACTGTATGCACCATTTTCTGTAGCTTTTGCAATTGCAGTTGCAATTGCTTTTGTTCCATGTTGAAAGTGACTCATTTCAAACACACCCATTGGTCCATTCCATAAAATAGTTTTGCTATTTAAAATTACAGTTGTAAACGCTTCGCAAGCTTTTGGGCCAATATCTAATCCCATCCATCCTTCAGAAATATTATTCGATAATTCAGTTTTAATATTTGCATTGTTACTAAAATTATCTGCAATAATTGAATCGCTCGGCAAATGAATATTCACGCCTTTTGCTGCTGCTTTTTTCAATAAATCTAAAGCCATTTCAAGTCTATCATCTTCGCATAAACTTTTGCCAATTTTACCA
>JANLVQ010000201.1:0-5572 GCA_031364085.1 Chitinophagaceae bacterium | reverse complement strand
ATTTCTTTAAATGAATTTAGAGATTTAACATCAGTTTCAATTGGTGATGTTGTTGAAGTATTGGTTGTAGAAAAAGAAGATCGTCAGGGTAATTTACATTTAAGTCGTCGTCAAGCTCGTTTACAACGTGCCTGGGAACGTATAATTGAGTTACATAAAACAGGCGAAGTGGTTACAGGTATAGTAACTAATAAAACTAAAGGTGGGCTTATTGTTGATGTGTTTGGAATGGAAACTTTCTTACCAGGCTCTCAAATTGATGTGAAACCAGTAACTGATTATGATCAATTTGTTGGTAAAACCATGGAGTTTAAAGTAGTTAAAGTTAACGAACAAATTAAAAATGCAGTAGTAAGTCATAAAGCTTTAATTGAAAGTGATATCGAAGCACAACGTGCAGAAATCATGGGTAAATTAGAGAAAGGCCAAGTATTAGAAGGTGTTGTTAAAAATATTACAGACTTTGGTGCCTTTATGGATTTAGGTGGATTAGATGGTTTATTATACATTACAGATATTTCTTGGGGAAGAATTTCTCACCCAGCAGAAGTATTGAAAATGGATCAAAAATTACAAGTAGTTGTTTTAGATTTTGATGATGATAAAAAACGTATCAGCCTTGGTTTAAAACAATTAACTCCACACCCTTGGGATGTGTTACCAGAAACTTTAGTTGAAGGTGCCATTGTAAAAGGAAAAGTTGTAAATATTGAAGATTACGGTTCTTTCTTAGAAATTCAACCAGGTGTTGAAGGTTTAGTACACGTAAGTGAAATTACTTGGGCTAACACTCCAATTAATGCAAAAGAGTTCTTTAAAATAGGGGCTGAGCATGAAGCTAAGATTGTAACTCTTGATAAAGAAGCTCGTAAAATGAGTTTATCTATCAAACAAATGACAGAAGATCCTTGGGGAACTATCGAAAACAAATTCCCAGCAGGAAGCAAACATCAAGGTGTTGTTAAAAACATTACTCCTTATGGTGTGTTTATTGAAATGGAATCTGGCATTGGTGGTATGATTCATATTAGTGATTTAAGTTGGATGAAACGTTTAAATCACCCAGGTGAGTTTACTAAAGTTGGAGAAACTATCGATACCATTATCATGTCAATTGATAAAGAAAATCGTAAACTTCAATTAGGTCATAAACAATTAGAAGAAGATCCTTGGAATAGCTTAGAAGAAACTTTCGGAATTGGAACAACTCATGAAGGTACTGTTACTAAGAAAGATGATAGAGGAGCTTTAGTACAATTAGCTTATGGTTTAGAAGGATATGCACCTGCTCGTCATTTATTTAAAGAAGATGGCAAACAAGTAAATGCAGAAGAAACTTCTCAGTTTGTTGTTATTGAATTTGATAGAAACGAGAAAAGAATTCTATTAAGTCATACAAGAATTTGGGAAAAAGTTCAAGCGGATGAAAAAGAAACTGCTAAAAAAGAAGCAGTAGCTGAAAACGAAAAAACGAAAAAAGCAGTGAAAAATATTCAAGCTAAAGTTGAAAAAGCAACTTTAGGCGATTTAGGCTCATTAGCTGATATTCGTGCAAAGTTAGAAGGCAATGAAAATGCAGATGATGCTAAATAGTATTTAGCAACAAAATATAAAAATCCGTTTCATTAATTTGAAACGGATTTTTTTTGTTTATTTTATTTTGGATTAATTAATATTGGTAAGTCAAACAAAAAAATATCATCTAAAAAAGTAAAAATGACGAATAGAAAACCAGTATTCTTATTTATTTTATTAATTATTGCTATCACTAATTTTTATCGAATAAAAGGAAATGAAAATATTAGAGCCGTTCAGTTTCTATCAATCTTTGTAATAGGAATGCTAACTGGAGTTTTAATAAATTATTTAGTTAAAACATTTAAAGAAATAAGAAATAACGAATAATTTATTTCTCACCAGCCATTTGCATAATAATCTTCCATTCATCTTCTTTAACTGTTTGAACAGAGAGCCTTCCTAATCTTACAAGGTCCATATTTTGCAAACTTTCGTTTGCTTTTATATCGCTAAGAGGCACATACTTTTTTAGTTTTTTATGAGGTTTTACATCCACTACTACCCAAGCTTCATTATCTGTAGTTGGATCTTGGTAGGCTTCTTTTATCACTTTTGCAATACCAACAATTTCTAATCCTTCGTTGCTATGATACCAAAGTAATAAATCACCTTTTTTCATAGCCCTTAAATTATTTCTTGCAGCATAATTTCTTACACCATCCCAAAATGTTTGTCCTTCTTTTACAAACTGATCCCAACTGTATTTAAAAGGTTCAGATTTAATTAGCCAATAATTCATATTTACTATTTATTAATTTCATCAATTATTCAACACCCATAACTAATATATCTGCAAGATGCAATACTTTTAAATTACTTTTTTTATGTTTAGCACAACCATCGATATGCAATAAACAACTCATATCTGTACTAACAACATATTCTGCATTTGTTGTAGTGGCGTGTGTAATTTTTTGATCTGCCATTGCTATACTAATAGGTTCAAACTTTACTGCAAAAGTTCCACCAAATCCACAACAAGTTTCAACATCTTCCATTTCAATTAACTCAAGCCCTTTTACATTGTTTAAAAGCTTTCTTGGGGCATCTTTTATTTTGCATTCTCTTAAAGCAGCACAACTATCGTGGTAAGTAATTTTTGCATTAAAACTTGCACCAACATCTTCAATTTTCAATACATCAACTAAAAACTCACTGAACTCGAATATTTTTGATGAAACCTGATTGGCTATTTCTTTTTGAGTAGAGTTTTCAAAAATTTTCTGATAATAATTTCTTACAAAGCCAACACAGCTGGCACTAGGTGCAACAATATAATCAGCACCTGCAAAATCTTTCAAAAACTTATCACAAACATCTTTGGCTTCTCCTTGAAAGCCTGCATTAAAAGCTGGTTGACCACAACAAGTTTGGTTTGCATTATAACTTACAGTGCAACCAACTTTCTCTAGAACCTTAACCATATTTAACCCCACTTGAGGATATAATTGATCTATAAAACAGGGAATAAATATGGATACATTCATAATAATTTGTTTAACATCTTGGCTACAAATGTAAAAAGGCATTCATGAAAGAATGCCTTTTTATAAAATTTATTTAATGAAATTAGTCAACACTGAACTCATTTTTTTCAATGCTTAAACGGTAAATGTATTTATCAATTTCACCAGCTTTAGCTTTAGGGAATTTAGTTTTGATTTCTTTATAAAGGTCTAAAGCTTCTTTTGGTTTGTTTACAGTTTCTAATAGCTGACCAGCACGCCATAAATATTCTGCACTGGTTAAATCATCAACTGGAAATGATGCAGCAGCTTTTTTATAATTCTCTACTGCTAAATCGGTTTTCTTTAATTCACTGTATGCATCAGCTAAAGCACCATAAGCTACCATTTGAATTGGTGCTGATTTAGATGAAAAATCTTTTAAATGTTCAACAGCTTTATTAAAATCTCCCAATTTTAAATAACTAATACCAGCATAGTAATGAGCCAAATTAGCTGCTTTAGTTCCACTATAATTTTTAATAACATAAAGTACACCTTTAGCAGCTCCATCACCATCTAAAACTTTTTTGCTGCTATCTTGTGCAAAATATTCTTCAGCTTTAAAAATAGTTTCTTGTGCTTTTAGTTCTTTAGGTGCAATTATAAATTCTGAATAGGCATACCATCCTCCAATTACTAAAGCAATGGCACCAACTATAGTTAAAATTCTTTTCTGATTGGTTTCCCAAAATTTAAGGATTGTTTCAAGAATATCCTTTTCGTTAAGTTTACTTGTTTTGTTCATATAATTTTTAAATAAGAAAAATTTAATCTACAATGAATTCGTAATTAGAATCAATGTAAACATCTTTTAAAACCTCATCATCACTGGGCCATGGACTTTCTTCAGCAAATTTTACACTTTCTTCAACTAATGTATTTATTTTATTGTCAATAGCATCTAAGTCGGCTTGTGTTGCAAATTTATTTTGTAAAATAGTTTTGGTAACTTTTATAATCGGATCTTGTGCTTTGTACTCTTCAACTTCATCCTTACTTCTATATTTTTGAGGATCAGAAACAGAGTGACCTTTATAACGATAAGTTTTAAATTCTAATAATGTTGGTCCATCGCCTTCTCTTGCACGTTTTACAGCTCTTGTAACTGCTTCATGAATGGCTTCAGGGCTCATGCCATCAACTTTATCTCCTGGCATTTCATAAGCATCTGCTAATTTATAAATATCAATTACATTACTGGTTCTTTCAATTGAAGTTCCCATAGCATAGTTATTATTTTCACAAATAAAAACTACTGGTAATTTCCATAACATTGCAAGGTTAAAAGTTTCATGTAACATACCTTGACGAGCAGCTCCATCTCCAAAAAAACAAAGACAAACATTTTTGGTTCCTCTGTATTGTTCAGCAAAAGCTAAACCTGCACCAGTACCAATTTGTGCCCCCACTAAACCATGACCACCAAAAAAATAATTATCCTTATCAAAAAAGTGCATGCTACCACCTTTTCCTTTTGCACAACCTGTTGCTTTACCATAAAGTTCAGCCATACAAGCGTTAGCAGAAGTTCCTTTTGCAAGTGCTAACCCATGATCTCTATAACCAGTTATATATGGATCTTCATGATTTGTTGCTGTCATACAACCTGCAGCAATGGCTTCTTGACCAATATAGGCATGAAAAAATCCACGAATTTTTCCAGCCATTTTGTACATTTCTTCTGCTTTCAATTCAAATTGGCGAATCAATTGCATCAATTCGTACCAATATAAATAGGTTTCTTTTGAAAATTTTGTAGCCAATTTGTATAATTTTTCGAGTTGCAAATATAGGTTTAATCAATAAATAGCAAACCTTAAATTAAGTCAGTTTTGTTTCTTTTTCCCTTGCAAAAATGAATATTATCAAAGGAAGTATTGTAAAAGGAAGCGTTATACTTCTATATCTTACAATTGCACCACTAAAACAAACTGTATAGCCTATGAAAAGATATAATAAGAAAGTTATTGAGAGAAGTGATAATAGTAATGGTGAATTTATTTTTTGTTTGGTGATGAAAAACATGGAAACTAATGCTAGTACTAAGTATAAATAATTTTCAATTGATGTTAAATTTTGTGCAATGCCATTACTTTTTGTTGGAATCGGTTGAACAATCATTGTTTTTAAAGCAAAAGGGAAATATTGTAAAAGACTTGTTGAAGAATTTTCTAAAATAGGAGTAATAATTTTTGAATTTCCTTCAAGTTGCTGAAACTCTTGATGTTTTTGTACTATTGAATCTCCAATTGGTTTTGTTATTTTGAATGAACTTGAAAAGAAAAATAAGGTTAAACAAAAAAGAATTGAAGTGGTGAAGATGAAAATTGGTTTTTGTTTCAATTTTGTTGAAAAATACCAAGCTGCCAAAGCAGGAAAAAGAGCCAACAAAGCATAATTCCTTAATAAAAAAATAATGGCTGTATAAAACACAATGGTCATTATTTTTTTGAATGAAATGGTTTGTGTAAGTAATAAGTTGAAGT
>JANLVQ010000160.1:0-14118 GCA_031364085.1 Chitinophagaceae bacterium | reverse complement strand
AAATTTCAAAACAATTATCTACAAACTGTTTATATTTTGTATACACTGTTCCTTTTAAAATTTTATCTCCACCATATTCCCAATCATTAAAAAGTGTATGGCCTTTGTATTTCATATGTACTCTTATCTGATGTGTTCTTCCAGTTTCTAAAACACACTCAACTAAGGTTACATAATAAAAACGTTGTAAAACTTTAAAATGGGTTGTGGCATTTTTGCCAATAGTTTCATCTTCATACACTGTAAACATTTTTCTGTATTGTGCATGTCGTGCAATGTTGCCATGAATGGTACCTTCATCATCCTTAATATCGCCCCAAACTAATGCAACATATTTTCTTTGAACTGTATGGTTAAAAAATTGTTTGGCTAAATGTGCAGCAGCATGTGGTGTTTTAGCAAGTACTAAAAGTCCTGTGGTGTTTTTATCAATTCTGTGTACTAAGCCATAACGAGGTAAATCATCTTCGGTAAGGTTAGGATTTTGCTGCATTAAATGATAAGCCACACCATTTAATAATGTACCAGAATAATTTCCAAGACCAGGATGTACAACCATATTAGCTGGTTTATACACTACCATTACATCATCATCTTCATAAATAATATTCAAGTTTAAATTCTCAGGTAAAATATCTGAAATGTCTGGGTTATGTTCAGTCATCAGAACCAATTCATCACCTGGTTTAACTTTGTAATTGTTCTTTACTATTTTGCCATTTACTGTTAAAAAACCAGCTTCAATGGCTTGTTGAATTTTATTGCGTGTAGCATTTTCAATTCTAACTTGTAACCATTTATCAACTCTTGTTGGTGATTGACCAGCATCTATTACAAAAGATTTTTTTTCATATAAATCTTCTGCTTGTTGATTAATCTCAATTTCTTCTATGTCTTGCATTGCAGCAAATATATTACAGACTATTGAGTAGAGCTAAAATGAGTTAAATTATAAATTAATGTTAAACACAATTTTCTCATTTTTCAAGGTATAATTTTGTATGGAGAAGAACAGCAAAAACATGTTTATCACAAAAAATATCTTATTTTTTTTAGTGGCATTTCAAATATTAAATATGGGTTTGTTTGTACAGGATATTCCTGTTTTAGCGTTAAATACCCCAACTCAAAACCACATAAATTCAGTTACTGAGTATATTGCTGAGGTTTCGTTAGGAATAAAAGATGCTTTTCCCGAAAATCAGCATCATAATAAAACTGATAAGCATTCTTCAAACTCATCAATTCATTTAAAAGTTCTTCAATTTAATTTATTTAAAGCCAATAATAACTTAATTAATTTTGAGGCAGCTTTAAATGAAATTCGTGTTCTTCATAAATGCCTACTTCCGGTATTTTATAAAAACTTTGTTGCCGAAACCCTTTCTCCCCCTCCAAAGTTTGTTGTTTAATTTTTTTACTTCTGCATTGAAGTGATTTTTTTCATTTTTCGGTTTTAAAATTTAAAAGTTTATGTATAATAGGCTAACTAAAATTGTATGTGTAATTACAATAATTTCTTTAGTAGGACTAAGTAAATTAAAAGCACAAAATAATAACGATACCATTAGAATGTCGTTAAAAGATGTTGAAAAACGTTTTTTAGATAGTAATTTATTGTTATTGGCTTCTCATTATAATGTTGATGCAAATAAAGCATTGATAGAGCAAGCTAAGCTTTGGGATAATCCTGTTTTAGTTACAGATCAAAACATTTATTCCAACAATCGTTTTTTTGAACATGGTAAAGATGCCAATACTGAACAACCTTTAGGGCAGTATTTTATTCAAATTCAACAACTCATTAAAACAGCTGGTAAAAGAGGTAAATTAATTAATCTCTCAACTACAAATGCAAAGCTTGCAGAATGGCAATTGAGTGATGTTTTAAGAAATTTAAAGTATCAGTTAAGGCAGAGTTATTATAATTTATGCCAAGAATTAGAAGTTAAAAAACTTTCAGAAAGTCAGCTTGTACAAATGAATAAATTATTATTTGCACAAGAAGCTCAATTAAAAGCTGGCAATATTGCTGAGAAAGATTTTTTACGCATTAAAGCCATTGTTTTAGCATTGGAACAAGATATTACCGATATTAATAAAAATCTTATAGATATTAATGCGGATTTAAAAAATCTACTTCAACTTAAAGCAAATATTTTTATAAAGCCTATTGATAATTTACAAAAGGAAATTGGCAACTTGGCTTCTATTAAAGAATTGATTGACACTGCATTTCAAGTAAATCCTTATTATCAATTGCAAAAAACTCAAGTGCAATATCAGCAGCAGAATTTAATTTATCAAAAAACATTAAGAACTCCAGATATAACCATTGGCACTGAGTACGACCATAATAGTAATTACACACCTAAGTATGTTGGTTTATCTATTTCTATTCCTTTACCCATTTTCAATAAAAATCAAGGAAATATTAAGAGTGCATCATTTGCAGTAAAACAGCAACAAGCGTTAACTCAAAATAGCGAAACAGAATTGTATAATAATGTGTTGAATGCATTCGATAAACTTAAATTAACTATTCAACAATGCAATGCATTACAAAAAGAATTCTATAGTAAGTACAAGAATATGTTTCAAAATATGTTATTAAGTTATCAGCAAAAGCAGTTGAATTTATTAGAGTTTTTAGATTTTTATAATGCTTATTCCGATGCTCAACAAAGACAAATTCAACAACAACTTAATCTACAATTAGCCAAAGAAGAACTTAATTATCAAATTGGTTCTGATATCATAAAATAAAAACATACCAAATGAAAAATATAAAAATAATTGTACTATTTGCTTTTGCCATATTCATGGTAAGTTCATGTAAAGAGAAAAAGAATGTTGAAGAAAAAAAATCTTCAGGATTTTGCTTAAGTGATACAGCACAAAAAATGATTGCTTTCGATTCAATTAAATACTGCGATATTGTTGATGAAATTCAATTAAGTGGTGAAGTAAGTTTTGATGAAAATAAAGTAAATAAAATTTTTTCAAGAAGCAGTGGTCAAGTTGTTGAATGTAAGGTATCATTGGGTGATAGAGTAGAAGCTGGTCAAGTATTAGCAATTATTAGAAGTGCAGATGTAGCTATAAGTTATTCAGATATAACAGCTGCTGATGCTGACTTGGCAATTGCTAAACGACAACTTGAAAATCAAGAGAGCTTGTTTAAAAATGGTATTGCAAGTGAAAGAGAGTTAACTGAAGCAAAACAAAATTTCGAAAAAGCAAAAGCTGCAAAACATAAAATTGAAATTTCTTTAAATATTAATGGTGGTTCAAAAACAAATGCAAATGGATTGTATTATTTAACTGCACCTGCAAGTGGTTTTATTGTTGAGAAAAAAATTAATGAAGGAAATTTTATTAGAAATGACTTAAGTGAAAATGTGTTTACTATTTCAAATATGAAAGATGTTTGGGTGCTTGCTAATGTTTATGAAACAGATATTTCAAAAGTTAAGGAAGGTTACAAAGTAAAAGTAACCACATTAGCTTATACTGATAAAGTGTTTGATGGTAAAATAGAAAAAGTAAGTGAAGTTTTAGATCCCATTAATAAAGTTTTAAAAGTCAGAATACGTTTAGATAATTCTGAAATGCTGTTAAAACCAGAAATGTTTACATCAGTTATCGTATCAAACTCAACAAATAAAAAAGCATTATGTGTTTCAAAATCTTCAATTATAGAAGAGGGAGGCAAATCATACATCATTATTTATAATGGTAAATGTGATTTAGCAGTTCGTGAAGTTGAAATTTATAAGCAAATTAACGACAGAGTTTTTATTAATAGTGGAGTAGCTGCAGGAGAAAAAATTATTACAAAAGGTGCTTTGTTGGTATATGATGAATTAACTGATAATCTATAATTCATCACTCAAAATTTAAATCATTTCGTTAAAAGTTTTCACCATGGTAAAGCTTATTAAAAATATTATTCACTTCTCACTTCGTCATCGATTTTTTGTTTTCTTTTTAACTGCAATACTTGCTGTTATTGGGTTTGTAAGTTATCAAAATACACCAATCGAAACCTTCCCAGACGTTACAAATACACAGGTTATCATCATTGCACAATGGCCAGGAAGAAGTGCTGAAGAGGTTGAAAAATTTATATCTATTCCCCTCGAAACATCTTTAAATAGTATTCAAAAAAGAGTTAATCTACGTTCCACATCAACATTTGGACTTAGTTATATTAGAATAATTTTTGAAGATGATGTTAATGACCAATTTGCAAGGCAACAAGTAATGACCCGTTTAGGTGATGCAGATTTACCTGAAGGTGTTAAGCCAGAAATTCAACCTCCTTATGGGCCAACTGGTGAAATTTATAGATACACTTTAAAAAGTCATACTAAAAATATCCGTGAGTTAAGTACTGTTCAGCAATGGGTTTTAGACAGACAATTTAAATCAATTCCAGGCATTGCAGATGTAAACAGTTTTGGAGGAGAAGAAAAAAGTTATGAAATCAGCGTTAATCCAGATTATTTACTGAAGTATGGTTTAACTTCTTTAGATGTTTATAATGCAGTAGCAAAAAGCAATGTGAATGTTGGGGGAGATGTGATTGAAAAAAATGGACAAGCTTATGTTGTTCGTGGTATTGGTTTATTAGACAATATAGATGAAATAAAAAATGTAATTGTAACAAAATTAAAGGGTGTGCCCATTTTAGTTCGAAATGTTGCTGAAGTAAAAGAAGCTGGAAAACCAAGATTGGGGCATGTTACAAGAGATAATCAACAAGATGTTGTAGAGGGAATTATTGTAATGCGAAAAGGTGAAAACCCTTCAGAAGTATTAAAAAAAGTTGAAGAAAAAGTAAAATTCTTAAATGAAAATGTTTTAAAATCTCAGGATATTAAAATTGAAACTTTTTATGATAGAACCAATTTAATGGACATTTGTACAGAAACGGTTTTACATAATTTATTCGAAGGAATTATTCTAGTAACTGTGATTGTGTTTTTATTCATGGCAGATTGGAGAACAACACTTACAGTTAGTATCATCATCCCATTATCTTTACTTTTTGCATTCATGTGTATGAGGCTGAAAGGCATGACAGCAAACCTTTTGAGTATGGGTGCAGTTGATTTTGGAATTATTATAGATGGGGCTGTGGTAATGGTTGAAGGATTATTTGTTGCTCTCGATTATAAAGCAAAAGAAGTAGGAATGGAGAAGTTTAATAAACTTGCCAAGCTTGGTTTATTTAAACAAGTTGGTACAGAAATGGGTAAAGCCATTTTCTTTTCTAAAGTCATTATTCTTACTTGCTTAATTCCCATTTTTGCATTTCAAAAAGTTGAAGGAAAAATGTTTTCTCCTTTAGCTTATACTTTAGGATTTGCTTTATTAGGAGCATTATTATTTACTTTAACTCTTGTACCTGCATTGGCTAGCATTTTACTTCGAAAAAATGTTCGAGAGAAACACAATCCAATTGTAATTTTCTTTGAAAAGGGAATTGCAAAACTTTTTAATATCACGTATAAATTTCCATTTGCAAGTTTATTGGTTTCATTTTCAATAATGGTAATAACATTTTTTTCTGCAAAATATTTAGGAACAGAATTTTTACCAGAACTTGATGAAGGAGCTTTGTGGGTAGAAAGTGAGTTGCCCATGAGTGCAAGTTTGCCACAAGCAATTGAAGTTTCGAATAAAATGATTCAGATTATTCGTCAATTCCCAGAAGTAAAACAAACACTTTCTCAAATGGGTAGAACCAATGATGGTACAGATCCTAAAGGATTTTTTAATGTTCAAGTACAAGTAGATTTAAAACCAAAATCTCAATGGAGAAATGGTATTTCTGAGGAATCTTTAATTGATAGTATGGATACTCAACTTCGAAAAATTCCTGGAGTAATTTACAATTACTCTCAACCCATTCGTGATAATGTTGAAGAAGCTGTAGCTGGGGTAAATGCTGCAATGGCTATTAAAATATTTGGTCCAGATTTTAAAATTTTAGATTCACTTGCAGATAAAGTTAAATCAACGGTTAAAGGTGTAAAAGGAATTGAAGATTTAGGTATTTTAAGAAATTTAGGTCAACCAGAATTTCGTATCAATTTGAATCAAGAGAGAATGGCACGTTATGGTATCAGCACTGCCGATGCTCAAAGTGTAATTGAAATGGCTATTGGTGGTAAAGCTGCAACTCAACTTTATCAAGGTGAAAGAAGATTTGATATAAGAATTAGATACATGAAAGATTTTAGAGATTCTGAAGAAAAAATTAATAGATTAATGGTTCCAACTCAAGATGGGATACGAGTGCCTATTAGTGAAATTGCTAGCATACAAACTCTAACTGGACCAGCATTCATTTATAGAGATAATAATTCAAGATATATAGCAGTTAAGTTTTCAGTGCGTGAAAGAGACTTAGGAAGCACTATTGCTGAAGCTCAATCTAAAATAAAACAACAGCTCCATTTGCCCAATGGTTATACTGTTACTTGGAATGGTGAATTTGAAAATCAAACAAGAGCAACCAAAAGATTAAATGAAATTGTTCCACTTTGTTTATTAGCAATATTTCTAATTCTGTTCATGGCTTTTGGAAATGTAAAAGATTCAGTTCTTACATTATTAAACGTTCCTTTTGCTTTAATTGGTGGAATTCTAGCATTACATTTAAGAGGAATGAATTTTAGTATAAGTGCAGGTATTGGTTTTATTGCTTTGTTTGGAATATGTATTCAAAATGGTGTAATTCTCATTAGTGTTTTTCGAAAAAATCTAGAAGCAAAAATGAAATTAGATGATGCAATTTTTAAAGGCGTAATATCAAGAGTTAGACCAGTTGTAATGACAGCTTTAATGGCTGCTATTGGGTTATTGCCAGCTGCAGTAAGTACTGGTATTGGAAGTGAAAGTCAAAAACCATTGGCTACTGTTGTAATTGGTGGGTTAATGACCTCAACTATTCTAACTTTATTAGTTTTGCCTATTCTTTACAAATTAGTTTATCAGTTCATTCATAAAAGATCAAACAGAAAATATTTGAAGAAAATGAATGCTAATTAGCAACCAAAAATTTAAATTAAGATAATTAGCAGATGAAAAAACAAATTTTAGTTGTAGCAATATTTGGCTTATGTGTAGGTAAAACTATTGCTCAAACAAATAAAGAAAATATTTTTTTTTCATTGCATTGGCAAACTACTTTAATACCTCAAGGTGTGAACAATTTTCATTCTCCTTATAGTGGAGAAAATAGTTTTTTGCCAACAGAACCCATCAGAACTTCTTTTACAACAACACTATTTGCAGCATATAAACCTTTTAAAAATACATACATTGTTTTCAATCCAGAAATGGCTGGTGGTAAGGGTTTAAGCAAAACAACTGGGATTGCTGGTTTTCCAAATGGAGAAATTTATAGAGTGGGTAATCCTGCTCCACAACCTTTTGTAGCTAGATTATTTGCAGAAAAAAGATTTAGTTTGAATGAGGAAAAAGAATTTGTAGAAGATGATATTAATCAAATAAAAGAAAAAACTAATAGTCAATACATTTCAATTCTTGCTGGCAAATTTGCTTTAACAGATTTCTTTGATAATTCTACAATTAGTCATGACCCCAGAACTCAATTTATTAATTGGGCATTAATGGGCAGTGGTGCTTGGGATTATGCTGCAAACACACGTGGTTATACTTTTGGTATTGTATTACAAGCAAAGTTAAAACATGCAACTATTCGTTTTGCAGAAACTGCTGTTCCACTTGAAGCTAATGGTGCAGAAATGCAATGGAAATCAAATGATGCTGGAGGTAGTGTAATTGAGTTAGAGTTGAATGATTTATTCAAGAAAAATGAAAATCAATTTTCAACATTGCATGTGGGTGGTTTTTTAAATAGAACACATTCTGGAAATTATGCTTCAACTAATCAATTTGCTATTGCAACTGCTACAACCCCTGATATTACTGATAATAGAGAATATGGAAGAACTAAATATGGATTCTACATAAGTCTCGATAATCATTTTAATCATTTACATCATTTTATTAAAGGAAGTTGGAATGATGGAGAAAATGAAACTTGGGCGTTTACAGAAATTGATAGAAGCATAGCTAATGGAATATTATATGATATTACAGCACGTAAAGGTAAATCTGATAATATTGGTTTAGCAATTGTTGCGAATGGCATTTCTTCATCTCATGCTAATTATTTAAAATTAGGAGGAGCAGGTTTTATGTTAGGTGATGGTACTATAAATTATGGAATAGAAAGCACTATAGAATTTTTTTATTCTTTTAATGTTTGGAATAAAGTATTTGTAAGCCCAGATTTTCAATACACCATAAACCCAGGATATAATAAAGATAGAGGTCCAGTATGTACTTATGCATTAAGATTTCATGCTGAACTTTAAGAGAATTATTTATTTTTCTCTTTCGCCCAAGAATCTTTAAGTGTTACTGTTCTATTAAAAATTAATTTTTCAGCAGAACTTTTTTTATCCAAACAAAAGTATCCTTTACGTAAAAATTGAAACCTATCAAATAAAGTAGCTGTAGCTAAAGATTTTTCAGCAACTGCAGTTTGTAATACAACTAAAGAATTTTCATTAATATGATCTTTAAATTCTCCTTCAGCACCATCAACATCTTCTACTTTAAATAACCTATCGTATAAGTTAATAGTTACAGGTACAGCCTCTTTACAGCTCACCCAGTGAATAGTACTTTTAACTTGTAAACCACTGGTATCTTGCCCACTTTTGCTTTTAGAGAAATAAGTACATTTTAATTCAACAATATTTCCGTTTGTATCTTTAATTACTCCATCACATTGAATGATGTAGGCACTTTTTAATCGAACCATTTGGCCTGGAGCTAATCTAAAATATTTCTTTGGAGGATTTTCCATGAAATCTTCTCTTTCAATAAAAATTTCATTTGTAAATAAAACCTCACGTTCACCTGCATTTGCATCTTCAGGGTTATTTTCAATATGCACTATTTCATCGTTAGTAAAATTGCTGATAGTAACTTTAATAGGGTCGAACACCACCATTCTTCTTAACGATTTTTTATTTAAATGTTCTCTTACACAAAACTCTAATAAACCAATGTCAACAATATTTTCACGTTTAGCTATACCAATTCTATCACAAAATTCTCTAATGCTTTCAGGTGCATAACCTCTTCTTCTCATGCCACTTATTGTTGGCATTCTAGGGTCGTCCCAACTATTTACAAATCCATCATTTACTAAACTCAACAGTTTCCTTTTGCTCATTACAGTATAGTTCAAATTTCTTCGAGCAAATTCGTATTGATGAGATGAAAAAATTTCAAGTTTTTCAATTAACCAATCGTATAATTCTCTGTGAGGAATAAATTCCATTGTACAAATGCTGTGCGTAATATTTTCTATAGAATCACTTTGGCCATGGGCAAAATCGTACATAGGGTATATACACCAGTCGTTTCCAGTTCTATGATGATGTGCATGTTTAATTCGATAAATTAGTGGATCTCTCATCAACATATTTCCAGCAGCCATATCAATTTTTAATCTTAAAACTTTAGCACCATCTTCAAATTTTCCAACCCTCATTTCGGCAAACAGTTGCAAATTTTCTTCAACACTTCTATCACGATATTTATTATTAATTCCTGGTTGAGTTGGGGTTCCTTTTTCTAATGCAATTTGTTCGGCACTGCTATCATCAACATAAGCTAATCCTTTATTTATAAGCTTTACAGCAAATTGATATAATTGTTCAAAGTAATCGCTGGCATATAATTCATTCTTCCATTCAAATCCTAACCATTTAATATCTTCTTTAATACTTTCAACATATTCTGTTTCTTCAGTAACAGGATTTGTATCGTCAAATCTTAAATTAGTATATCCTTTATATTTCTGTGTTAATCCAAAATTTAAACATATTGCCGAAGCATGGCCCATGTGTAAATAGCCATTAGGTTCAGGAGGAAATCTGGTTACAATAGATTCATATTTGCCAGACTTTAAATCGTTCTCAATAATTTCTTCAATAAAATTCAAACTACGTTCTTCACTCATATTATATAATTGGTTGGCAAATTTACATGGTTTGGCTTATCAACAAGTTTGCATATTCATTCATTAAAATTTCATTTCCTTATTTTCGCAAAAATTTAAAAATGAGCGTTTCAGAAAAATTAGCACAAATGAAAAACGAAAAGGTAGCAGCTAACTTAGCATTAGGTCAAGAATTTCTTGCAAAAAATAAAGAAAGAGAGGGTGTAATTGAAACAGAAAGTGGTTTACAATATGAAGTTTTAACCATGGGAATAGGCGAAATGCCTTGGCCAACACATAATGTAACCTGTCATTATCATGGAACTGTTATTGATGGAACTATTTTCGATAGTAGTGTTCAACGTGGAGTTCCTGCAACATTTCCTTTAAATATGGTAATTAAAGGTTGGACTGAAGGCTTGCAACTAATGCCTGTAGGAAGTAAATTCAGATTTTTTATTCCACCACATTTAGGTTATGGTGAAAGACAAGTAAGTGCAGTTATTGGTGCAAATTCTACATTAATTTTTGATGTAGAATTGATTAGTTTTAAGTAGTTATAGTTCACTTATTTTAATAAATTCTTTAGTTCTAACTCCCTTTTCTGTTTGTTGTAAAGTGCAACATTCATGAGCAGCATCATGCTCAAAAAATAAGATATAGTTATTATTAACTGCTTCATTTAGGAAAGATTTTTTCTCGTTTAAAGTAGTTAAAGGAAACATATCATAAGCCATTACATAAGGAATGGGTAAATGTGCTGCTGAAGGCAATAAATCTGCCATATAAACTATAGTGTGTTCTTTATATTTAATTTGTGGCAACATCATTGCATCTGTATGTCCATTAACAATTTTATAAGATAATTGAGGAATAATGGTAGATTGAACAGTTTGTAAAGAATTATTCGCAATTGTTTTAATTGTTGATGCTGCATGATTTGCTGAATGAATATGATCAACAAATTTCAATTGCCCACTTTCTTGAATGGGTAAAATATTTTCTTTTAAGAAAGAGGCTTTTTCTCTATCGTTAGGTTCTGTTGCCCATTGCCAGTGCAATGGGTTACTCCAATAAGTTGCATTTTTAAATGCAGTTTGTAATTTGTCGCCATTTTTTTCTACACTTCCACCACAATGATCAAAATGAAGATGAGTTAAAACAACATCTGTAATATCATCTTTCGAAAAACCATTTTGTTTTAAGGAATTTTCCAAACTGTCGTTTCCATTTAAATAATAGTGTAAAAAAAATTTAGCATCTTGTTTATTGCCAATTCCATTATCAATTAAAATAAGCTTATTACCATCTTCAATTAATAGAGAACGCAATGCCCAATTGCATAAATTATTTTCATCGGGTGTATTTAGTTTTTGCCACATTGATTTTGGTACAACGCCAAACATGGCTCCACCATCTAACTTAAAAAAACCAGTATTAATTGAATATAATTTCATGAGTTAAAATTAAAAAATAAAAATTAAACTAAGCTTTTGTAAACATTGTTTCATTATTATTATTATTATCTTTCATCTTAACAAATAATAAAAGAATCATTCCAATAATAAAGAACCCCATAATTGCTAAAATAGAATTTCTCATTCCTCCTAAAAATTCTGCAACTAAACCAAACGACATTGTTCCTAATACTGTTCCACTTTTTTCACAAACATCATAAAAACTAAAGTAAGATGCAGTATCGTGAGTAGGGGGTAAGAGTTTAGAATAAGTTGATCTGCTCATCGATTGAATACCACCCATAACCATACCTACACAAAATGCTAAAACAAAAAACTGCATAGCCGTTTGAATAAAATATGCACCAATACAAATGCAAATCCAAATTGAAATTAAAATAAAAAGAGTAAGTATATTGTTTGTAGCTTTTGAAAGTTTTGAAAAAAGTATTGCACCAAATATGGCAACAATTTGAATGATTAAAACAGTAAGTATAAGCTGCGTAGTTTCCATTTTTAACTCTTCTGAAGCAAAATATACAGCAACATACATTACAGTTTGAACCCCCATATTGTAAAAGAAAAATGCACGTAAAAATTTTCTTAATCTTGGATAATGAATTAATTCTTTGATAACTTTTTTCAATTCTGCAAAGCCATCAGTAAAAATATTTTTTTGTTTACTTTCTTTAATATTAGGCTTTGATTTTGGCAAGTGTTTAAATGTAATTTGTGCAAAACTAGCCCACCAAATTCCAACAGCTAAAAATGATAATCTTGTTGGCATTGCACCATAACCCCAGTTTAATTTATCATTCATCATTATAAAGGCTAGGCAAATGAGCATGAGTATAACACTACCTATATAACCCATTGCAAAACCTCTTGCACTTACTTTATCATGATCATCTTTATGAGCAATTTCTGGTAAATAAGAGTTGTAAAAAACAATGCTGCCACAAAATCCTATTGATGCAATAATTGAACATGTAATACCCAAGCTAATATGTTCTTTTGTAAAGAAAAACATTGCAGCACATGCAGTAGAACCCAAATAGCAAAAGAATTGCATAAAAGCTTTTTTATTACCTCTAGCATCTGCAATTGAAGATAGTATAGGAGATAAAAATGCAATTAATAAAAAAGAAAATGAAATGGAATAAGAAGCTAAAGCAGCCCTATCGTATGTTCTGCCAATAAACTGAACCTGCTGTGGAACGATTATGGAATAATATGCTGGATAAATAGCTGAAGTAATAATTAAAGAGTAAGAACTATTTGCCCAGTCGTACATGGTCCAAGCACGAACAACTTTTTGTGAAGCAGTTTTCATTTGGTAATTTTTAATTTTTAATGTTGAATTTTTAATGAACATGAATTCATCATTTAAAATTCAACATTTATAATTATTTAATAATTCCTTGCTGTAACAATATTAATACAATACAGCCAACAATTATTCTATACCAACCAAAAAGTTTAAACCCATGTTTTTGTAAATAACTTATAAAAAATTTAATTGCTAATAAAGCTACAATAAAAGCAACTGCATTACCAATCATCAAAAATGCAATATTATTCGAATCTTTAAGCAGAGCAGGATTAGTTTGAAATGTTTTTAACAATTTATAACTAGTTGCTGCAAACATGGTAGGTACTGCTAAGAAAAATGAAAATTCAGCAGCTGTACTTCTAGTAAGTTTCTGACTCATGCCACCAATAATACTTGCTGCACTTCTGCTAATTCCTGGAATCATGGCAAGGCATTGCCAAATGCCAATGATAAATCCTTTTTTATAAGTAATTTTTTCTTCACTATCAATGGTAGGATTTTTAAAAAAATGATCAATAAATAATAATATGATTCCTCCAACTAAAAGACTAATAGCTACAGTTAATGGACTTTCTAATAACAAGTCAATTTTATCATTCAATAATTTTCCTGCAACTAATGCAGGTATAACAGCAATAACTAATTTTAAATAAAACTGCCATTTGCTAAAATCAAAAAACTTTTTCCAATATAAAACTACAACCGCTAAAATTGCCCCAAACTGAATGGCTATTTCAAAAAGTTTTACAAATTCATTTTTTTCAATACCCATTAATGAACTTGTTATAATCATATGTCCTGTTGAAGAAATTGGCAAGTATTCTGTTAAGCCTTCAACAATGGCTATAATGATTGACTGAATTAAATTCATAGATAAAATAAAAAAGCGGTGAAACACCGCTTGATAAAAAATTAGTTTGCTTTATTCTTTTTAAAAATGGCGTAGATTTCTATTACTAATCCCAATAAAATTAAAATAGGAGCAACAGTAATTCTAGTTTTACTATACACAACATTTTTATCGAAAACATTTGGGTCAACGTTCTTTCCTCCACTCATTAAAAAAATGCCTAGTAAAATAACAGCTCCTCCAATTATCATCCAGGTATAATTTTCTTTGCCAAATAATGGTTTTGAATTTATTTGTTTACTTGTACTCATTTTGCTTAATTAATGAATTGCAATATTAAGAAGTTTCTGTTAAGTTGAACTATTGATTATTCAATACATAATAATCTATTTGGTTAATTTGATAAGGTTACTTTTGTAAG
>JANLVQ010000123.1:0-8248 GCA_031364085.1 Chitinophagaceae bacterium | reverse complement strand
AATGACAGGTTGGGTGTTAGTGATAAGATAACTTCATCTTCTAAAATATCAAAAAAGCAAACCATTTGGTTTGCTTTTTTGATTATATAAATATGTAGATAAAATATTATAACTAATGTATAATCAGTTATAAATTCATTTCTATTTTTAAAAATTTTGCAGTATGGCTGGTTTTGTTTTTGATTAACTCTTCTGGTGTTCCTTCAAATAAAACTTTCCCTCCAGCATGACCACCTTCTGGTCCTAAATCAATAATATGATCGGCCATTTTTATCACGTCTAAATTGTGTTCAATAATTAAAACTGAATTTCCTCTATCAACCAATTTATTTACAACATCCATTAATAATTTGATATCTTGAAAATGCAAACCTGTGGTGGGCTCATCTAAAATATAAAAAGTTTTACCAGTATCTTTTTTCCCTAATTCTGTAGAAAGCTTTACACGTTGAGCTTCTCCACCACTTAAAGTAACAGCACTTTGTCCGAGTGTGATGTAACCTAATCCAACATCTTGCAACACTTTAATTTTTCTGTATAGCCAAGGAATAGTATTAAAAAATTCACATGCCTCATCAACACTCATATTCAAAACATCACTAATTGACTTTCCTTTATATCGTATTTCAAGAGTTTCTCTGTTATATCTTTTGCCATTACATTTTTCACAATGCACATGAACATCTGGTAAAAAGTTCATTTCAATCACACGCATTCCTCCACCTTCACAAACATCACATCTTCCTGTTTTCACATTAAAAGAAAATCTTCCTGCAGTATAACCTCGAATTTTAGCTTCTGGAACAGATGCAAACAAAGTTCTAATTTCAGTAAAGAATCCACAATAAGTTGCAGGATTGCTTCTGGGGGTTCTACCAATTGGACTTTGATCAATTTCAATCACTTTATCTATATGTTCTAAGCCAGTTATAGTTTTATAAGATTGAATAGGATAATGACTGTTATAACAATGCTTTGCTAAAAGTGGATATAAAGTTTCGTTGATTAAAGTTGATTTTCCACTGCCACTTACTCCACTCACCACAATTAATTTACCTAATGGAAAGCATAAACTTACATTTTTTAAGTTATTACCCGAAGCACCTTTTAATTCAATTGATTTACCATTTCCTGCTCTTCTTTCTTTTGGTATTTCAAGTTTTTTTGTTCCATTTAAATACTGTGCAGTTTCCGAATTAATTTTTAAAACTTCCTTTGGAGTTCCCTTTGCAACAATTTCACCACCAAATTTTCCTGCTTTTGGTCCAATATCAACTAAATAATCACTCGCTAACATAATATCTTTATCATGTTCTACTACTAAAATACTGTTGCCAATATCTCTTAAATTTTTTAGTGCAGTAATAAGGCGATGATTATCTCTTTGATGTAAACCAATAGATGGTTCATCTAATATGTAAGTAATTCCTTGAAGTTGACTTCCAATTTGTGTTGCTAATCGTATACGTTGACTTTCTCCACCACTTAATGATTTACTTGGTCTATTTAGAGATAAATAAGAAAGTCCCACATCTAATAGAAACTGAATTCTTTCCCTTATTTCTTTTAAAACATCTTTCGAAATAATGTTTTGTTTATTGCTTAACTTTTGTTCAACATCTTTAAACCATTCCATCAATTGATCTAAGTTCAATTCACTTAGTTCTGCAATATTTTTTTCTGCTACTTTAAACCATAAACTTTCTGTTTTTAATCTACTTCCATTACATGTTGTACAAGTACTGAGTTGCATAAATTTTTCTACCCAATTTTTTAGCCCATCATTACTTTGAGAAGATGTGAACCATCTTTTTAACATTGGAATTATTCCTTCATAGCTTCCAGTATAAACAGAAGGTATGTTATCATCACTTAAATCTAATTCAAGTGTAGAAGTGATATTTTTATCTCCAAATAATAATAAATCTTTTTGTTCTTTAGATAATTTATTGATAGGTAACTCGAGATTAATTTTATGTTTTTTAGCAAATTGTTTTACCTGCTGAAAAACACTTGCTTCTCTTTCTTCACCTAAAGGAATAATGGAGCCTTCATTAACTGATAAATTTTCATCAGCAATAATTGTACTCATATCAATGGTATATACATTGCCTAATCCTTTACAGGTAGGGCATGCACCATAAGGTGAGTTGAATGAAAATGCATTGGGTGATGGTTCTTCGTAACTGATACCTGTATCAATACACATGAGTTGTTTGCTGTATTGAGTTACTTTATTTTTATTTTCTTCGCTAACTATAAATAATAAACCTTTTCCAATTTTTAAACATTGTTGAATACTTTGGCTGAGCCTAACTTTCATGTCTTTTGTAACAGCCAATCTATCCACAACTATTTCTATATCATGAATTTTATAACGATCAACTTGAAGTTTTGGTGTTAAATCAGTTATCTCTCCATCAATCCTCACTTTTAAAAATCCCTTTTTTCTGGTTTCTTCAAACAACTCTCTGTAATGACCTTTTCTTCCTCTAACTATTGGTGCTAATAAAGATATTTTTTGGGTAGAAAATTTTTCAAAAATATTTTCAACAATTTCTTCTTCACTAAACTTCACCATTTTTTTTCCAGTATTGTAGCTATAAGCTTCACCAATACGTGCAAAAAGTAAACGTAAAAAATCATATACTTCAGTAACAGTACCTACTGTACTTCTTGGGTTTTTATTAGTGGTTTTTTGCTCAATGGAAATAACAGGAGAGAGGCCTGTAATTTTATCTACATCCGGTCTTTCCATATCACCTAAAAACTGTCGTGCATAAGCACTAAAGCTTTCCATGTATCTTCTTTGACCTTCATTGTAAATAGTATCAAAAGCTAAAGAACTTTTTCCACTACCACTAACACCTGTAAATACAACCAATTTATTTTTTGGGATAGATAAATCGATATTTTTTAAATTGTGTTCTCGAGCACCAAATATTTCTATAAAATCATTTGTTTGATCAGTCATGAAAATTTTATACTAATCGTTCAAAACTACAAGTATTCATTCTCTATTTTAGAAAATAATTTGATGAGATTTTTTTAAATTTTTACTCCAATACTTAAATAAAATGTTCTGCCTTCACCAGGTATTAATCCTGGACCAGGATAACCTCCTGAACGTCGTGTAGCATATTTTGTGTTAGTAAAATTATTAATACCAGCTTTTACATTATAATGATTCGAAAATTTATAATCTAAAGAAATATCACACACTTGGTAAGCATCAATTTTTCCAGTTCTTCCTGTAATATCTGATGGAACAGTATTGGTAGCATCTGTAAAAACACTGCTGTTTAATCTGGTTTGTATAGTTGTTGAAAAACCTTTGTACACGTATGTTAAACCAATATTGTGAATATAAGTAGGGGCATATTCAACTTTATTATTTCTTAAATTTTCTTCAGTTATAATGATATTGGGAGCAGATCCACTTTGTTTTGAAACTTTAAAATCGCTATAACTCGCATCAATAAAAGAAAGTGAATTAAAGAAATTGATTAAGCCAATTTTCTTATTTATTCCAAATGCCTTGTTTAAATTTAAATCGAAATAAGCTTCAAGACCTTTGCTAGTTGATAACCCTAAATTAGTTTTATATTGATAAGTAGCTTTTGAAGGATCATTATCAATATATTTTCTAATGCTACCAATTCTATTATTATAATGAATATAAAAAGCACTGATATCGAAACTAAAATAATCTGAAATAAAACCTCTATAACCCAATTCAGCATTAAAGCCATTAGCATCTTTTAAGTTTACATCAATTACATCGGTAGTTGCCAATGGAGTTAAATCTGAAAATAAAACTGGTCTAAATGCTTGTGAAAAATTTGCATAGAAGTTTGTGGTTATCAATTTATATTCCATTCCAATACCTAATAACACTGTATTTCTTTGAATAGTTTGTGGTATAACATTTATGTCATTACCATTTGTAATAGCTGATCTGCCTGTAATTGATGAGGTAATATTTTCAAATCGAATGCCAGGTGTGATACTAAATTTTGAAGAAAGCTTGAATTGATTTTCTGCAAAAAAAGCTAAATTTTTGGTGTTAAATTTTAAAGCTGTTGGAAACTTGGCATCAAGAATAGTTGTATTAAAATCAAATTCTGTTGTTCCATTTCCTTTTTGAAATCTTTTCATATTAGCTTCGTAAAGCCTTGCTCCAAAAGCAAGATTATGCTCTTGATGGCCTAATTTATATTTAGCAATATTTCTAATTTCTGCTCCAATATTCTTATAGTTATCTTTATCAACTTGTCTATAATTATAGTCGTTGATACTTGTATTTACAGTGTCTTTATAATTAGTGGTTGCTAAAAAACCTACACTATTTCTTTCTCCAATAAGTCCAAATATTTTAATGTTAGTAGAAATGTTTTTTAAAATTTTAGTATTTAAATTAATTGATGCTAAATTCCAAACTGTGCCAAACCAATTTCTTTGACGTAGTGATTGTTGATGATTTTCTTGAAATTGAGCATCTGTAAGTCCTCCAGACTGTTGCATAGCATAATCCATATTGGTATACTCTATAGATAAATTGGTTTTATCCGAAAATTTATACTGAAAAAATGCATGAGTGTTTCTTACATCATATTTACTATTCTCTCTCCATCCATTTCCTTTTCTATAGTGGTTATAAACATAGTAGTTGATTTTATCAGTATTGCCACTAATAGCATTATACGAACTCATTAATCCATAGCTTCCTAAACCATTTTGAGTTTCGAAGTTGAAAGCTTTTTTATTTGTTTCTCTTTTTAAAATGTAATTGAGTAAACCACCAAATTGAGAGCCATATTGTAAAGATGCACCACCACGAATAATTTGAATTTTTTCAACAGCTTCCATAGGTGGATTGTAATATGCTTCTGGGTATCCAAAAACATCACTCGACATATCGTATCCATTCTGTCGGGTATTAAATTCCCAACTTCTATTTGGACTTAAACCTCTTGCACCAACAGAAATTTGTGTTCCTGAACCATCATTTTCCCAAATAGAAACTCCTGGAACTCGAGAGAAAATTTGTCGACTATTATTTGTAATTAGATTAGCATCAATAGCAGCAATACGAATTACTTCATTTTTTTTACCCGTATATAAACTATAATCATCTATTTCTTTTAATCTTTCGGGTACTGCACGTTTATAATTAATGAATATTTCTTTTAAATGTTGTGTTGTAGTATCTTCTTGAGCATTTATGTTGAATAATAAACCTAATAAAACAGTTGTTGTGATTAATCTTTTCTTCATTAGAATCTTGCTATTTATTTTTTTGCAAAAATCTCTTTAATTAAGATGATTAGTTACTCGTGATGGGAAAAATGACTTATATAATCAGGAAAAAGAAGCTGTTTAATTTTCCAACTCCATAATTTTTTCGAAAAGTTCTTCGTATTGTTTGTTACAAAGACTGAGATCCTCTTGAATTTTTTTGTAAGAAGATTCTAGTTCTGTCAATTTATTTTGTTGAGTATAAATTTCAGGGTTGCCAAGTTCTAACTCAACAGCAGTTTTTTTATTATTTAAAGAAGCAATATCGGCTTCTAACTTTTCAAAATTTCTTTTTATTTTTTGTAATTCTTTGTTGGAATCGTTATTGGTTACTTGTTTATCGTTTTTTGCTTTTGCAGTTTCTTGTTTTTCAGGTTCTGCTTTTTGCTTTTGACTTTCAACTTTTGATTTTGAATTTCTAGATGCTTCTCTTTCATTCCACTCTACCCATTCTAGATATGTACCTTTAAATTCTTTAATCAAACCATCTTCAATTTCCCAAATTTTATTGGCTGTTTGAGAAATGAAAAACCTATCGTGACTTACTAATAAATAAGTTCCTTCATATTTATTTAATGCTTCAGCAAGTAATTCTACACTGTGCATATCAAGGTGATTGGTAGGTTCATCTAACAATAAAAAATTACTTCTACCTGCAATTACTTTGGCTAATGCAACGCGAGCTTTTTCTCCTCCACTTAATACTTTAATTTTTTTATCAGCATCATCACCACTAAATAAAAAACAACCTAATAAACTTCTTATTTCTAAATCGGTTTTATTACTGCCACATTCTTTCATTTCATCGAGAATAGTATTGTTGATATTTAATGCTTCTAACTGATGTTGAGCGTAAAAACTTTCAACTACATTATGCCCCTCAATTCTTTGCCCAGTAATAGGCTCAGAGCCTGAAACAATTCTTAATATAGTAGATTTTCCTTTGCCATTTGCACCAATTAAAGCAATTTTATCTCCACGATTTATATAAGCACTTGCATTTTTTAAAATATCAATTGTAGGAAAACTTTTGCTTACATGTTTTAATTCTGAAATAATTTTTCCAGGTTGTTTATCTATTCTAAAATTAATTTTAATGTTGGGTCGTTCAATTTCAGTTTGTTCAATACGTTCAATTTTATCTAAACGTTTTACTATACTTTGTGCTGCTGCTGCCTTAGAAGCCTTTGCTTTAAAGCGTTCTACGAATCTTTCTTGTTGACGAATATAGTCTTGTTGATTTTCATAAGCTTTTTGTTGAAGCTCAACTCTAACTAACTTTTCCTTCTCATAAAAATCATAATTGCCTGTGTAAATATGTAATTCTTGTTGATAGAGTTCAACAATTTTATTCACCATTCTGTTTAAGAAAAATTTATCGTGACTTACAATCACCACACTGCCTTTGTAGTGCAATAAATATTTTTCTAACCACTCAATACTTGGTAAATCAAGGTGATTGGTAGGTTCATCTAACAACAATACATCAGGTTGTTGTAAAATCATTTTTGCCAATAAAACTCGCATTCTCCATCCACCACTAAATTCTTTATACGGTCTTTTTAAATCTGCATCATTAAATCCTAATCCATGTAAAACTTCTTCAGTCTTATGTTCAATTTCATATCCACCTGCAACTTCTAAATCATGTAATTTTTCTGAGTAAAGTAATAATGTTGCTTCACTGCTATCAGTTTCAAGTTGCTTGGTAATTGCTGTTAATTCCTTTTCAATTTTTTTTACTTCTTCAAAAGCAGAAAGTGAAACTTCTAAAATAGTTTCATTGGTATCGAAGCTCAATAAATCTTGATGTAAATAACCTAAAGTAGTTTCTTTACTTTTTTCAACTGTACCCAAAGAAGGCGTGAGTTCGCCAACTAAAACTTTAAATAAAGTAGATTTACCTGTTCCATTGTAACCAATTAATCCAATTCTTTCACCTGGTTGAATATGCCAAGTTGCATCTTGAACAATAACTCTAGCACCAAATTCGAAAGTAACATTTTGTAAACCTATGAGCATAGTATAATTCTTAAAGGCTGCAAATGTAATTGATATTGATTTTGCAGTAGATTTAGATATTGATTTAAAGAAGGAATTAAGCTTGTTTTTCTAAAATATAAATTACAGAACTACATTTTTCTTTATAAAATAAAGCTTGAATATTTGATAAAAAGCCAATGAATAATGCATTGATAAAATTTGATCTTCCATTTTTGTATTTTTCACTTAACATAGAAACATAAACACTATCGAACCACATGGGCTTTGTTTTACTTACAAAAAATCCATGTTGCTGTGCTAATCTTTTCATGCCATGTGGTGAGAAATGATAGAGATGTCTTGGAACATCGTATCCTGCCCAATATTGCTGATAATAGGTTGCATCGAAACTGGTATAATTCGGAACAGCTATAAATATTTTGCCTGATGGCTTGATGATTTTTTTAAACTGTTCTAAATACCCATGAATATTATGCACATGTTCCATTACATGCCACATGGTAATAGCATCAAATTGTCTTGCTGAGAAACTAAATAAATTTGAAGTTGGCTGAAGTTCTAACTGATAATTTTCTTTAGCTTTTTTAATGGCTTGTTCATCAGGTTCAAGAGCTGTTACAGTCCAACCAGCTTGAGTCATAGCATTTGCAAATGCTCCAGTTCCTGCACCAATATCTAATAATTTGCCTTGTTTTTGTTGAACTCTATTTTCAATTAGTTTTCTTTTAGATATTAAAGTAAAATTTCTAACTGAATGATAAATTTTACTAATGAAATCTTTTTTTATATCAGAATGTGAAATGTAATTTTCTGATTGATAATATTTGCAAATTTCATTTTCAGATACAATATTTTGTGTAAATCTATTATCACAATTATTGCAATGCATTACATCGAAATTTTCTGAGCTTACTGTATAATCTTTTACAGAAAGTGTTTGATGAAA
>JANLVQ010000099.1:0-1869 GCA_031364085.1 Chitinophagaceae bacterium | reverse complement strand
CAAACGCTGGTTGCTTCTGTTTCGCCTTGAGTCCAAATTTGTGTTGGTTTATCTTTTTCTTCTCCTTTTGGGTTAACAAAATATAACCCTTTGGCATCTTTAATTGCAGCACTGCCTTGTGTTTCAAGTTCATCAGGTTTAGCAATATAATCTATATAAATGGTATATTTTTCTGATCCTTTATATACTTTATCCAAAAATATTTTAAGTGTTAGATTATCATCATAAGAATAGCCCAATGGAATATTTTTTGAACCGGCTTTAACCATTTCAACCGCTTTAATTTCCATTCCTTTTGCATCTAAAACCAATTCTTTAGTTTCATAAAAATGTGGTTGTAATGTAATCCAAACTTTACCTAAAAGTTGAGATTTTTCATAATCAAATTCTGCTTGTAATTTAGTATGTACTAAATCGTTTTGTTTTGTTTCAAAAGCTCTATATGTTTTTTTCCAAGAATCATCTTTAGTCGTTGATGGAAATTGTGCTAAAGCATAATTACACCCTATTATTGCAGCAATTGCAAATATTTTTTTCATTATTAATTTGTTTTGGTAAAGATAAGTTTGACACTAATTATTGTTGTTAAAAAATGATTAACGATAAATTTAGAGGATGAATGAGTTAATTTTATAGAATTGAATTTAATTTGTAAAAATTTGGGCATGCAGAAATTGATACATTTTATTTTATTCCTGTTTTTTATGGTGAGTGTTGTAGCACAAAATCATCATTTTGTTTATTTTGAAAGTCAAAATAACAAGCCATTTATTATAAAACACGAAAACAAAATTTATAGCAGTGCACAAAAGAATTACATCAACTTATCTAAACTTAATAATACCAATTTTCAAATTAAATTAGACATTGAAAATGAGAAATATTTAAGTTTTACAATTAACTTAAATGACAATGATGGTGGATTTATTGTAAAACAAAATGCTAATAAAGATTGGGTATTATTCGATATACTCAATTTTACAACATTGCTTCAAGATAAATTTATTCAACAACAAATTGTAGAAACCAAGTCAGCTTTAATTACAGAGCCATCTATAAATATTGACACAACAAAAACAATTGTACCTTTTATAGAAAGTGTTGACTCTTCTAAAACAAATATTACTCTTCCATCTGCATTCATCCCTAATTCGGCTTTAATAGATACAACAATTACTGCTACTGTATCTACTCCAATAAAAAGTGAAACAGAATCTAATGATAGTTTAAAACTGAAAAAAGAAAATATTGATCTGCAATTATCAAAAAAAATTATTGATAAAATTTTTTCTATAGAAAAAATTCATCATGCCGAAATACTTACAGGCATTGAACAAACTTATATAGAAAAAAATGGAATTCTAATTGATACAATTACCATATTTATTCCTTTTAAAAAAACTATCAATAACGATACTATAAAAGAAATTGTTCAACCTAAGGTTGAAGATATAAAAATGGTCAGCACTAATATTGATGCAATTGGTTTGAAAGAAAATGATTGCCTCCGAATAGCTACAGAACTTGAATTCACAAATTTTATTAAAGAGTTGCAAAAAACTGCTATTATTAAAAACAAGTTAAACTTAGCTGCTGCCATTTTAGGTTCCAAATGTTTTACTGCTAGCCAAATACAAAGGCTGTCTGTAATGTTTATGTACGATAAAGCAAAACTTGATTTTTTTAAATTAGCAATTAAAAGTGTTGCAGATATTAAAAATTTTCATTTTTTAGAAAATGAAATCAAAGATGTAAGTATAAAACAAGAATTTTTAGATTTGCTAAAACCCTAACCATGCCTAGATACTTTTTAAAATTATCGTATAAAGGCAGTACTTATAATGGTTTTCAAATTCAACAAAATGCCAT
>JANLVQ010000220.1:0-7168 GCA_031364085.1 Chitinophagaceae bacterium | reverse complement strand
AGCCTCAAAATTTTTTCAAAAAAATATCAATTTAGAATGAACATTTATGTTTCAAACTTAAGCTTCAACGTGCAGGATGAAGACTTAAAAGAATTCTTTACCCCTTATGGTGAAGTTAGCTCTGCAAAAGTTATTATTGACAAATTTACAAACACTAGTAAAGGGTTTGGATTTGTTGAAATGTCAGATGATGATGCTGCTAAAAAAGCAATCAGTGAATTAAATGGCGGAATGGTTGAAGGTCGTGCTGTAAGAATTATGGAAGCAAGACCAAGAGAAGAGAGAAGTTCAAAACCAGCTTACTCTAATTCTAATTCAAAAAGTCGTTGGTAATCCAACTTCACAATAACTACTAAAAATGGAGGGTGATTTATTACCCTCCATTTTTATAATTTAAAAAATCGAAATATGAATGTTGACGCAATAGAAAATTTCATTACAACTAAAAAAACAGTTGAGAAAAAAACTACAATTCAATTTAGAAAAAGAAACACCATAACAGGAATTTTTGTTAAAGGAAAAGATTATGAAGAATTGAAAGAGAAAAATTTCTGGAGAATTGTTACTGGCTCTAATATGGAAAGTTTTGACAAAACAAACGATTTAAGTTTAGCAAGAATTTTTAGTGGACTAGAAATGGTTAAATTAACTTAATTTAGTAGGGATCAATTCGTAAAAACAATAACCTACTTAAAAGTAAATGAGCCAAAAAAAAGACTTTATATTTTCTAATCAATGCGAACCCCATAAAGGAAGAACAAAAGAAATTTTAAAAGAGTTTCCACAAATTAGAAATTTAATTGGCAAAAATCCTTTGAGTGGTGTAGCAATTGTTGGTATAGTATCATTACAAATATTTTTGGCCATTGTTCTACAAAATCAATCCTGGTGGTTGGTTTTTCTTACAGCTTATATTATTGGTGCATTTGCCGATCATGCTTTATTTGTGTTAATTCACGAGTGTGCTCATAAATTAATTTTTAAAAATAGAGCTGCAAATAAAATTGCAGGTATTGTTGCTAATTTACCTTTAGTTTTTGCAAGTAGTGTTTCTTTCGAAACCTATCATTTAAAACATCATTCTTTTCAAGGTGTTCATGAACTTGATGGAGATTTACCCAATAAATGGGAAGCCAAACTCATTAATAATTATTTTATTGGTAAGATGATTTGGTTATTGTTTTATCCTTTCTTTCAATTATTCAGATTAAACAGACTTAAAGAAATAAACCCTTTTGATAAATGGGTTGCTTTAAACTGGTTGGTACAAATTATTTTTGTAACAGCAATAATTTATTTTTTTGGAGCAAAATCGTTTGTGTATTTATTTATTAGTTTCTTTTTTTCTGTAGGCCTACACCCATTAGGTGCCAGATGGATTCAAGAACATTATTTAACACATGGAGAGCAACAAGAAACTTATAGCTATTATGGACCATTTAATAAAGTAGCTTTTAATGTTGGCTTTCATAATGAGCACCACGATTTTCCTTCAGTTCCTTGGAACAAACTTCCTCAAATAAAAAATACTGCTCCGGGTTTTTACAAAAGTTTAGTTAGCCACAACTCGTGGACAAAACTTTTTTTTAGATTTATTTTCGATAAAGAAATTTCTCTTTTCTCGAGAATTGTTCGTAAAAACAGAGGCAATGTAATTATCACTGATGATTCTAAACCAGATTCCGATTTAGTGAGTTTGAAAAATCTTTAAACTTAGCCTTCAAAAAAATTAATTTCAGTGTAAAGAACCGTTTTTGCTTTTATTGAATTAGAAATTAAACAAGCTGCTTCAGATTTATGTAAAACCCTTTCTGCCCTTTCTTTATCTGCTTCTTTTACAATTTCTAGTTTGGCATTAATAACAACTTCTGTCATTAAAAACTTACCCTCTACTTGTTCCAACTTTCCTTTAGCACTACTGGTGAAATTATGAAAATCTAATTTTGAGTTTTCGGCAATTGCTAAAAAGGTAGTCATAAAGCAACTATTTACTGCAGCAGTTAATAAATGTTCTGGCGACCAAATGCCTTCTATACCTTTATTAAATTGAGGTGGTGTTGCAATTTCTACCTGCTGTTCTAATTCTGGTGATGACATGATCCCTTTTCTATCTGCAATCCATTTTACATCAACTTGATAATAATGAGGTTCCATTGTATATATTTTGTTACAAGGCAAACCTCCCATTAAATTATTTTATCATCTGTTACTTTAGTCACATAAAAATATGATTGTGGTTAGTAAATAATTTAAAACTAAAAAGTCAAAAGCAAAAAGTGAAAGACTGTAACTTAAGTTTCCCCTCTTGAGAGGGGATTAAGGGGTGTGTTAACCAATTTTATTTGAAGTGCCTTGCTTCATACTTCTATTCATATGCACAAAAGCTTGATGAATAACTTTACCCCAAGTATTGCCCTGAAAACTGTGCATATCGCCATTGTATTTATGTATGATGGTAAGTTCATATAACCCATCTTCAGGCATATTCACATCAAAAGTATACAATTGTAATAGCAAGGGAATTTTGTTGCAGATTCTCATTAAAAATTTAATCTAATTGCCAAAGATAAATTTTATTAATTGCATTTGCCGTTGTTGTGTCTTTTGACCAACAATGATATTTTTTTTGGAAATACTGTTGGTGAAGAACACCAACACTGGCGATAGATAGATTGTTGAATTCTGCGAAACTTGCAGTTTTATACATTTAATTTAAAAAGTAAAGACTACAAAATTTAAGGTACAAAAATTACATTCCCCACCTGTCTGTTAATTTAGAACGCAGGGCAAGTTTTTTTTGTTTTTGAATGTTCCAAAGATCCACTACAGTAAAATTATGTGTATGGTCTTTATCCTTAAAGTAAACATTTGTAGCAACAGTTTCTTTAGTTTCAGCTACTAATCTTTTCAATTCTTCTGATTCTATTTTTACAATAGAATTTTTTTCATTATTTTTCATAATTATATCTCCTTTTTTTGCTCTCTAATAAAGTTTTTTTTAAGAATTTAATAAAGTAGAATTACTTTACAATCATTGAGAGCAAACTAATACTAAACTTTTCTAGTGTATTAGTTACTTAAAATAGTTATACAAAAATAACTCCATTTTTTCTAAAATATTATATAAGAACTGTTAAACATTGAAGTGATGAATTAATGGATTGTGTTGTGATGGATATTTTTACCAAACATTGTTTGATTTGGGTTGGTAAAGATGCCAACAGATAAAAAATTGTAAACTACGCTAAGTTGGCTATCGGTTTGTGGCCTCACAAACCGAAATTGTCTAGTGGTTGGTGGAACACCAACCACTAGAGAAAATAGGCATCGATTCATAACTTCCCCCTGCACCAAGTATATATGTTAGTTCCTCTTTTTTATTTCCCATTTTAAATTTCTTTTCTGAAGAATTCGAATTTATTAATTAATTACTCATAAAGTTTTTTATAGAAAGTATACTCACTAAAAAAATGTTTTTTTGTATAACTTATTTACCTGATTGTTAAAAAAGTAAAAACCCTCACATTGCTGCAAGGGTTCTTAAAAAAAATTAATAAGTGATTTCTATTTCAACATTCGCAAAGTTTTAAAACTTTCCGAATGTTGTTGAATCTTATTTCACTTCTTCAAACTGTGCATCTTCAACAGTATCATTATTAGCTGAAGCATTTGGTTCAGTACTTCCTTCTTGTTGAGGTTGTGCAGCACTTGCACCATCGGCTTGTGCTTTGTAAATTTCTTCACTAGCTGCTGTCCAAGCTGTATTTAATGCTGCCAATGCAGTATCAATAGCTACAAGATCTTGCAATTTGTGAGCTTCTTTAAGTTTAGTTAAAGCCTCATCAATTGGTGCTCTTTTTTCTGCAGGCACTTTTTCTCCAAACTCTTTTAATTGTTTTTCTGTTTGAAAAATCATGCTATCGGCTTCATTAATTTTGTCTACTTTTTCTTTTGCAAGTTTATCTTCAGCTTCATGTGCTTTAGCATCAGCTTTCATTCTTTCAACTTCTTCTTTACTTAATCCACTGCCTGCTTCAATGCGAATTTTTTGTTCTTTACCAGTGCCTTTATCTTTTGCACTTACATGTAACATTCCATTTGCATCAATATCAAATGTTACTTCAATTTGAGGTACTCCACGTTGTGCAGGAGGTATATCGGCTAAATTAAATTTACCTAAGCTTTTATTTTGTGCAGCCATTGATCTTTCGCCTTGCAACACATGTATTTCTACACCTGGTTGATTATCGCTAGCAGTTGAAAACACTTCTGTTTTTTTAGTAGGAATGGTTGTGTTAGCAGGTATCATTGGCGTTAATACACCACCCATGGTTTCAATACCTAAGGTTAAAGGTGTAACATCTAATAACAACACGTCTTTCACTTCTCCTGTTAAAACACCACCTTGAATAGCTGCACCAATTGCCACAACTTCATCAGGGTTTACACTACGGTTTGCTTTTTTACCAAAGAATTTTTCTACAATTTCTTGAACTTTAGGAATACGAGATGAACCACCCACTAAAATTACTTCATCAATTTGCGAAGTAGAGTATCCTGCATCTTTTAAAGCAATTTCACATGGCTTTAAACATCTTTCAAATAAATTATCTGCAAGTGCTTCGAATTTAGCACGACTTAATTTTTTAACTAAGTGTTTAGGCACACCATCAACAGCAGTTATATAAGGTAAATTAATTTCTGTTTCTGTGCCAGATGATAATTCAACTTTAGCTTTTTCAGAAGCTTCTTTTAAACGTTGTAAAGCCATTGGATCTTTACGCAAGTCAATTGCTTCATCAGCTTTAAATTCATTTGCTAACCAATCCATAATTACTTTATCAAAATCATCTCCACCTAAGTGTGTATCGCCATTAGTTGATTTTACTTCAAAAACGCCATCTCCTAAATCAAGGATAGAAATATCGAAAGTACCACCACCTAAATCGAACACAGCAATTTTTTGATCTTTACCTTTTTTATCTAATCCATAAGCCAATGCAGCAGCTGTTGGCTCGTTTACAATTCTTTTTACATTTAACCCGGCAATTTCGCCAGCTTCTTTTGTAGCCTGACGTTGAGCATCGTTAAAGTAAGCAGGTACTGTAATTACTGCATCAGTAACTTCTGTACCTAAATAATCTTCGGCAGTTTTTTTCATTTTTTGTAACACCATTGCACTAATTTCTTGTGGGGTGTACAATCTGCCATCTATATCAACACGAACAGTATTATTGTCGCCTTTAGCTACTTTATAACTCCAATGGCTAATTTCTTCAGTTACTTCATCAAATTTTCTGCCCATAAAACGTTTCACACTACTAATAGTATTGTGTGGGTTGGTGATAGCCTGACGTTTAGCTGGATCTCCAACTTTACGTTCACCATTTTTTAAGAATGCAACAACCGATGGAGTGGTTCTTCTACCCTCATCGTTTGCAATAACAACAGGTTCGTTACCTTCCATTACACTTACACAACTGTTGGTTGTTCCTAAGTCAATGCCTATAATTTTTGCCATATCTATAATTTTCCTTTTAATTGTCAACCTTTATGCCATTAGATTTTGAGTGCTAAAATGTCAGCAGTACTTGTAACTTTAATAAAGAATGGCATTTGTTTTTGGCTTGTACATATTATATGTCATACAATTTCGTTTTGTATATGACAATTGAAGTGAGAAAAAATTAGCTTGCAAAAACAAAATTTAAATTGAACATTAAATTACTTAGAACCTTTTTTTTATTGCTGGTCATTGTGTTCATTAGTTTTTTTGAATCTAATTCTTTGTGGATAGAACAATATTATTACTTACAGTTTTATTCTAAAATATCAGCTTTTCAAAGAATTATTTTTGGCTGGATTCCTTTTAGTGTTGGAGATGTTGTTTATGTTGTTTTTATTTTAACCATACTCTCATCTATTGTAATTTTTATTAAATCTTTCATTCGAAAAAAATATAATTTTCTTTTTTTATTGAAAGGATTTCAACATGTACTAAATGTATTACTTGTTTTGTATATTGTTTTTAAACTATTGTGGGGATTGAATTACAGCAGACAAGGTATTCATGAACAATTACAAATTAGTGAAGATAAATTTAGCAAAGAAGAAGTGATGCTATATATTGAAAAATTAGTTGATGAAGCCAATTTTTATAGAAAACAAATTCAAGATACCGCATTACCCAAAATAAATTTTGATGCTGTTGTACAAGAAACCAAAGCATCTTATAACAAAGCAAAAAAGCAATTTCCGTTTTTAAAAATCAATACATTTTCATTAAAACAAAACCTTTACAGCATTGCAGGAAATTATTTAGGTTATACAGGTTATTATAATCCTTTTACTGGTGAAGCACAAGTGAGAACAGATATTCCAGCAATACTTACACCTGCAATTGCTTGTCATGAAGTAGCCCATCAATTAGGCTACGCTGGTGAAGATGAAGCCAATTTTATTGCCTATTTAATTACCAACACTTCATCAAATATTTATTTTAAGTACTCCATTACTTTAGAGTTATTAGACTATGCTTTTAAAGATTTGATGATGAAATATATTAATGATGATGACTTTAAAACCTATCGTTACAACAAATTTCAGTTAGAAGATTGTTACAGTAATTTGGTAAAAAAAGATAGAAAAGAAATTAAACAATTCTTCATAAAAAATAAAAAAGAAATCTCCGATATCAGCTCTTCTGTTTACGATCAATACCTCAAATTAAATAATGAAAAAAGCGGAATAGAAGCTTATTCTAATGTGGTAGAAATTGTTTTAAACTACCAAAAAAGTAGAAAGTAGCACATCATTAAAAGTCTATTTCATAATTTCTTTTTAGTAGAAATATTAATTTAAACACACCCCCAACCCCTCCAAGGAGGGGAGTGTCTCGTCCTAAAATAAGTTTACAAAAAAATAATACTCCTACAGCAATTCCCCTCTCGAGAGGGGATTAAGGGGTGCGTTTTCTTCGAAGCAATGTCTCCTGTAAGGGACATTGCGTTTAAAAAACGCAGCGTCCTCAAGAGAGACGCTGCTATGAAAAAGTTTAAAACTCAGCTTCAAATTTTACCAAAATAATACTTTACCCCTTGTTTAAGGGATTTTATAAAAGGTTATTATTCGTGAGTTTCGTATCTCATTTTGTATTGAAAGCTATGTG
>JANLVQ010000060.1:0-4089 GCA_031364085.1 Chitinophagaceae bacterium | reverse complement strand
CTTGTTGTAAAAAGCTTTTCAACACATCATTACTTCTATATCCTTCATTAATTTTTACAACAAATTCATTTGCTTTTTCTGAAATTATTGTAAAAGAATTATCTGTTGTTGATGCTGAAATTTCTTTAATTTTTATTTGATAAATATTTTCTTTGAATTGTTGTTTAACATCTGCAACAGTACCATCTAATACTTTTTTCCCTAAATTAATCAGTACAATATTGTCGCAAATTTGTTCAACTTGTTCCATTCTGTGTGTTGAAAATATGATAGTAGCACCACGTTGAGCCAAGCCATAAATTTCATCTTTTATTAAATTAGCGTTTAATGGATCAAGGCCAGAAAATGGTTCATCAAGAATGATCAATTTCGGTTCGTGCAAAACAGTCATTACGAATTGTAATTTTTGGCTCATGCCTTTACTTAAATCCTCAACTTTTTTATTCCACCAACTTTGCATTTCTAATTTCTCGAACCAATATTTTATTTTTTTTGTAGCTTCTTGTTTACTCATGCCTTTTAACTGTGCTAGATACAAAGCATGATCGCCAATTTTCATTTTTTTATATAGTCCACGTTCCTCTGGCATGTATCCAATTTTTGTGATATCATTAATTGGATCAAACTTCTTTCCATCAAAAAATATATTACCAGAATCTTGATAAAAAATTCCAGTGATCATTCTAATCAGTGTTGTTTTACCAGCACCATTTGGTCCAAGTAAGCCAAAAATATTTCCTTGCTCAATCGAAAATGAAACATCATCTACAGCTTTTTGTGTAGCGAAATATTTTACTAAATTTTCTATCTCTAATATTTTACTCATAAAAATTATAAATTATTAGTACGGAATGATGAGTTGTTTTTTAAAATTCAACATTCACCATTCAACATTATTTATTACCATCCTCCACTAGCACCTCCTCCTCCAGAACTACCTCCTCCAAATCTACCAAAACCACCACCAGAACTGCCTCCTCCACCACTGAATCCTCCAAATCCTCCTGAATTAAATAGCAAAGGAATCATCCAATCGGCATTTCTTCTTCTCCCATAACCACCACCCCCACCACCAGAAGCACTTACAATGATGATGATGATAATTAGTATAATAAGAAACCCAAAACCACCAATTCCTTTATCAGATTTTTTTGCTTTTTTAACTTTGTATTCGCCCACAGCTGCTTTTGCAATATCATCAACTGCATCATTGATTCCACTAAAATAGTGACCTTGTCTAAAAGCAGGTTTAATATCTCTTTCAATAATATCTTTTGCAGTTATATCCGGTATGGCACCCTCTAAACCATAACCTACTTCAATTCTAACTTTTCGTTCATCTAGAGCAATTAAAAGCAGAACACCATTATTAGTTTTTTTATTACCTATACCCCATTCTCTAAAAGTATTTAAAGCAACTTCTTCTATTACTTCGCCATGTAAACTTTGAACTATGGCAACTACAATTTGATTACTTGAACTATCATCAATTGCTATTAATTTTTGATTGAGTTGTTGCTGATCGTGTGATGAAATGATATTAGCATAATCAACCACCAAACTTGGCGGATTAGGCTTGGGCAAACTTTTTTGTGCAAAAATTTGCAAACAAAAAAAACTAAGCAGTATGGTAAAAAGTTTTTTCAAGTATTATTTTTTATACAATTCTATTTACCAAAAACTACATCGTTTGGCAATTCATTAATATCATTTTTTTGAAAGGGAAAGTGAGTTTTAAGAGCTTCGCCAATATGCTCTACTACTTTAGTAATACCATCAACAATATTTTCATTTTTAAAATAATCAATCATCAAGTTTAATTCATCATTCCAAAATTGTACACCAGTTTTTTGATAGATGCCTTCATCAGCAAAAATGGCTAATTGCTTATGTTTTAAAGCAACATAAACTATTACAGCATTTTTATTTTCTGTTTTATGAATGTTTAATTTATCGAAGATTTCTTTTGCCCTATCAATGGCATTTACATAATTGCATTTACCTTCAACAAAAACTCTTATTTCTCCACTAGTTTGTAATTCTGCTTGTTGTATTGCATGTGCAATAACTTGCTTTTCGTGCAAGGTGAAATAATCTTCAGCTTTATGTTTAAACCAATTGAACATTATGCATTTGTTTGAGATGATGGATTAGCGATTCTTTTACGAGCAGAAAATAAATAAATCAACCCAACAATTGAGGACATAAATATTGCTCCAACAATCCACATTACTTTTTCGTTTGTTTTAATTTTAAAAGATAAAACAACTTCTCCTATAACAAAAAGTATGAAAATACATTGTGCTATTAGACCAATCATTAAAAATGTATCTGCATTCGAGTGGTGTAATATTTTTAAAAATGCACCAAACAAAATACTTGCAAAAGCAATGATATAAGTGTAAATAGGTAAATCCTTTTTCATTTTATTTTTATTATAAGTAAATAAACTAAGCTACCTCAATAAGTAGCTTAGTTCGTTTTTAATAAAAATTATTTTATATTAAATTGAACTTCTGGATTTTTTTCGGAACCTGCATCAGCTTTGTAATAAGCTTTCTCTTTAAAACCAAACATTTTTGCAAAAATATTATTAGGGAACCTTACTACTTTTAAATTAAATCCTTCAACTGATTTGTTATAATCTTGTCTAGCTACATTAATTCTGTTTTCAGTTCCTTCAATTTGTGTTTGAAAATCTTGAAAAGCTTTAGTTGTTTTTAAATCTGGATATGCTTCTGCAACGGCCATTAATCTGCTAAAAGCTCCTTGCAATTGACCTTGTGCTGCTTGATATTTTTGTAAACTTTCTGCATCATCAATATTCACAGTCACAGCTGTTGCTTTTGCACGTGCATCTAAAACTTCTTTTAAAGTAGATTTTTCAAAATTTGCAGATCCTTCAATAGTTTTAATTACACTGCTGTAAAGGTCTGTTCTACGTTGATAATTGGTTTCTACATTGCTCCAAGTTTTTTTTACTTCTTGGTCGCCTGTAACTAAACCATTATAACTTTTACAACCACATCCTCCTAAAAAAAGAATTAAGGCTCCAATAACAATAAGGGTTAAATTTCTAGTACTCATTTTTTTATGTTTTATTATGTGATAATTATGTCAAAGGCAATACCAAATAATCATTTATGGCATTGTGTCATAATTTATTGCAATACTATCTCTTTTTAATTTTTTGAGGGCAAAAATTATATTAATAAATAAATAAATTTCTATGAGTGGTAATATTCAATAAACTTTCAAAGCCAATTCATTATAGAATTTTACAGAAGAATTTTTAATGTGGATAAATAGCTCTAAATATCTAGTGAATTTTATTGTTTTGAGTAGGTAGAACTTATCTTTGCGAACACTAAAAAAAGAATGAATCATCCGACCATAAATCAAATAATTCATTCTTTAAACCCTCTATAAAAAATTAATAAGTTTTTATTTAAATAATGGAAGAGAATTTAATCCCCGAACAAACAAACGACAACGACAGAATTATTAAAATTCCCATTGAAGAGCAAATGAAAACTGCATACATTGATTATTCAATGTCAGTAATTGTTGGTCGTGCTTTACCAGATGTTAGAGATGGTTTTAAACCCGTTCATCGTCGTGTTTTATATGCTATGAATGAGCTAGGTAATGCTAGCAACAAGGCTTATAAAAAAAGTGCCAGAATTGTAGGTGAAGTAATGGGCAAATATAACCCTCATGGTGATGCATCCATATATGACACTTTAGTTCGTATGGCACAAGAATTTACTATGAGGCATACCATGGTTGATGGTCAAGGTAACTTTGGTACACAAGATGGTGATCCACCAGCAGCTATGCGTTATACTGAAGTTAGATTGCAAAAGTTTGCTGAAGCCATGTTAGAAGATATTGAAAAAGATACAGTAGATTTTCAATCGAACTTTGATGATAGTTTACAAGAACCAACAGTTTTACCAACTCGTATTCCTCAACTTTTAGTGAATGGCAGTAGTGGTATTGCAGTTGGCATGGCAACTAATATGATGCCTCATAATTTAAGTGAAGTAATTGATGGATGCATGGCATATATTGAAAACAGAGAAATTA
>JANLVQ010000054.1:0-3085 GCA_031364085.1 Chitinophagaceae bacterium | reverse complement strand
ATTTCAGTTTTGGTTTCTTAATTGATATTAGAAGAGGTGGAGATGTTTTCTCTCTTGACCAATATTATGGTTTAGCAACTGGTTTATATCCTGAAACTGCAATTAATAATGATTTAGGTAATCCATTAAGAAATTCAAATGCTACTGGTGGTGGTATTATCAGAGCTGGTGTTGATGCAACTGGTAAACCAAATGCAGTTAGAGCATCTGCAAATTTCTATGGTGCTTATGGATATAGATATAGCCCACCTGCTGGTTTTGTTTATGATGGAAGTTTTGCTAAACTTAGAGAAGTATCTTTAGGTTATCAATTCCCTCAATCAATGGTAAATAAAATAAAAATATTTAAAGATATTCAGTTTACTGTTGTAGGTAGAAATCTTTGGATAATTAGCAAAAACATGCCTTACTCTGATCCTGAGGAAACTTATGGAGCTGGTAATTTACAAGGTTATCAAGGTAATGCTTATCCAGCTAACAGAACTATTTCTGCTAACTTAAAATTTACTTTCTAACCTTAAAAAAATAATCACATGAAAAAAATACTAATATATTCTGGGTTAGTTTGTATACTACTTAGTAGTTGCAAAAAAGATTTAACGAGTTTAAATATTGACCCGAAGAATCCAACGGCAGTTCCAGGCTATACTTTGTTTACGTATGCTCAGAAAAATCTATCCGATAATTTAGCATCTCCAAATGTTAACCTTAACATTTTTAGATTAATTGTACAAGGTTGGACTGAAACAACATACACAGATGAGTCGAACTACGATTTAAATACTCGAAACATTCCTCAAAACTGGTTTCATACCTTTTACAGAGATGTGTTAAGAAACTTAGAAGATGCTCGTGCTTTAATTCCTGGTGAAGTTGCTGATCCAGTTCAACGCAAAAACCAAATTGCTATTGTAGATGTATTGAAAGTTTATTCTTATCATTACTTATTTACAACTTTTGGAGATGTACCTTATTCACAAGCTCTTGATTTAAATAATACACAACCTAAATACGATGATGCTAAAACAGCTTACGCTGCTTTGATGACTACATTAAATGGAGCCATTGCAAATTTTGCAGCAGGTTCAAGTTTCGGCTCTGCTGATATTATTTATGGTGGAGATGTTACAAAGTGGAAAAAGTTTGCTAATTCATTAAAGCTAAAAATGGCTTTAGTTATGGCAGATTATGATGCTGCTGCTGCTACAACTGCTGCTGCTGCTGCACAAGCTTCAGGTGTATTTACTTCTAATAGTGATAATGCAAAATTCCAATATTTAGGTGCACCACCTAATACGAATCCAGTTTGGGTAGATTTAGTACAAAGCGGAAGAAAAGACTTTGTAGCTACTAACACTATTGTAAATATGATGAAAACTAATAATGATCCACGTGTACCATTATATTTTACAACAGATGCTGCTAGTGGTTATTCTGGTGGAATACCAGGAGCTAATAATAACTATGCTACATTCTCTAAGCCTTCAGCAATAATTACTGCAGAAACTTTTCCTTATACCATGATGGATTATTCTGAAGTTGAATTTTTATTAGCTGAAGCTGCTGCAAGAGGTTTTGCTGGCGTAACTGGTACTGCTGCTACACATTATACAAATGCAGTTACTGCATCTATTACTGATTGGGGTGGTTCGGGTGTTGCTGCTGCTACTTATTTAGCTCAGCCAGCTGTAGTTTACAATCCTGCAAACTACAAACAATCTATTGGTACACAAGCTTGGTTAGCAATGTTCGATAGAGGACATGATGCTTGGACTGAATGGAGAAGATTAGACTTTCCTGTTTTAGTTGCTCCAAGTACAGCTTTATCAGTAATTCCAAAAAGATTTACTTACCCTGTAAGTGAACAAAATTTAAATAAAACCAATTATACATCTGCAGCTACTGCTGTTGGTGGTGATGTTGTTGCTACAAAACTTTGGTTCGATAAATTCTAATTAAATAATTAGATACATAAAAAAGGTGCTGAATTTTCAGCACCTTTTTTATTTGTAATAAATATTACGATTTTATGATTTCTTTAAAACTAATTATACCTTTTACAAAATGTTTCCATACTATGCTTTTGGTATGAACACCATTTAATGTATTAAAAGATTTTCGGTTTGTTGATGTGGTTTTATTAAAACTAAACCAGCTTTTTACCACATCGATATGGGCGTGATAAATTGCTGTGAAGAAAGATGTATCGCCAGCTAGTAAACCTTTCCATGCAGAAATTGCATCTAAAAAAAAGCGAAAAGGGAGTTTCCAAATTTTTTCATGTACAGGTAAATTTTTAGTCAACATCCAAAGATTATTTCTAAAATTTAAATATACTTTTCTACCACCTCTTGGTAATGTACCTGCTCCAATATGATAAACTACACTTTTAGGACAAACAAATATTTTATAATTCTTTAGTTGCATTCTCCAACATAAATCAATTTCTTCTTGGTGTGCAAAAAATCGTTCATCAAAACCATTACATTCATTAAAAATTTTGCTTTTAATAAACATTGCAGCACCTGAAGCCCAAAAAACTGGAATAGTATCGTTGTATTGATTTGTATCTTCTTCTAAAATATCAAATACTCTACCTCTTAAAAAAGGATATCCTAAATAATCAATAAATCCACCAGAAGCTCCTGCATACTCAAACATATTTTTGTTTTTGTAAGAAAGAATTTTAGGCTGGCATGCAGCAATCTGCTGATTGCTTTCCATTAATTCAATAATTGGTTCTATCCAATTTTTGGTTACTTCAACATCGCTATTTAATAAAACATAATATTCGGCATTTATTAATTGTAATGCCCAATTATAGCCACCTGCAAAGCCATCATTTTGTGTATTAATTAAAATTTCTACTTGCGGAAAATGTAGTTTAAGCACTTCTATTGAATTATCTGTTGAAGCATTGTCTGCTACAATAATTCTTTTGTTTTGGTAAGTGGCTGCCACAACACCTGATAAATATTTTTCAAGAAAATGTTTACCATTCCAGTTTAAAATTACCACTGCAACCAAAGGTGTAGTTGTAAAAGAAATTTTATCGTTTTGGGGTGTCATGCAGTTACAAACATAC
>JANLVQ010000043.1:0-11040 GCA_031364085.1 Chitinophagaceae bacterium | reverse complement strand
TGTATGCTATTAATGTCTAATTGATTGGCGATGTTTTCAACAACCAATTCATTCATACCTTGTTTAAGATTTGCATTTGTTGTATGTGTGAGTTCTGCACCAGATTTATAAACAGTTGCAGATTTAAGATTAGCATTTACAATAATTTTTTCATCAGCACCATAACTATTGAGATAAAAAAGAAAGCAAAAGCTAAATAATATTTTTTTCATATAATGTTTTTTGTTGAGAGAAACTTTGTTTTGATTTTCATAAGTTAATTTGATAAAAATAAGTTAATACCATTTTTAATATTGTTAAATAAATGTTTTTTAGAATTCCATTTCAAACATCTTGAACTTTTCAAATAATATTTTTATTTTTTTTCACAATTTGAAATCCAAACCTAAAGTTGTTGCGTAGATATAGTAATTGCTAACAAAGCATCATTTAATCAATCATAAAACTATAAAAATGAAAAGAAAAAAAATCCAACTACTGACTACAGTAATGATTGGAATCGTTATTGCAGGTATTGTTTTTGCAGCAGATCATGTTGATTCGCCAACAATTACCAGCCAACCTACAGACATTACAGACTTGTATGTTTTTCAAGGCCAGAGTACAAGTAATTTAGTTTTTGTAGCTAACAGTCAGGGTTTATTAAGTCCTTCAGCAGCAGCAGCAGCAAAGTTTAATGAAAACACTTTATTAGAATTCAACATTGATAACAATGGGGATAATATTGAAGATTTAGTTATTCAATGTAAATACGATGCTACTTCAAACAAAATAGTTGTTTATGGACCAATTAATCCAAGCCAAACAGGAACAAGAAGTAAAATTGAAGGTAGTGCAACTTTAGAAGTTGCAGTAACACCTTATGCATCTTCAAGCTCGCCAATTATTGCCACAAGTTTATCTGGAATTAAATTATTTGCGGGTCCAAGAGATGACCCTTTCTTCTTCGATTTAGGCCAATACAAAAAAATATTAGCAGGTACTGCAACAGGTTTTAATAATCCAGGCACAGACACATTTGCTGGAACTGATGTTTTAAGTATTGTAGTTGAAGTTCCAAAAACTTTACTAAATCCAGGTACAGGAAAAGTGAATGTTTGGTTAGAAGCAAAAAAGAAAATTTAGTTAATAATAAAATTATAAAAAATATACAAATGAAAAATATTATAAAAGCAACCTTATTCATCATTACATTAAGCACAGTTGTAATAGCTTGTAAAAAAGATGATGAAGCACCTATAGTGTATTACGAACAACAAGATCAAATGGCACGTCCAGCAATTAATACAGTTTTTGTAAATGATGCTGCCAAAGATTCTTTCAACACAACTATTCCAAGTAGAATGGCATCTTTATTCACTGCAAAATTTAAAAATCGTTTATTAGCTTTAAACTCTGGCTATACAACAAATGCTTTAGGTTTAAATGCAGATGCATTTACTGGTTTATTAGTTTCTGATGTTTTAACTGCATCTACAACTGGTGTAACTACTTTTTTTGATGGCACAAATGTTTTAACTGGTAGAAAATTAGATGATGATGTAATTAATGTTGAATTGTTATTAATATTTGGAGGCCCTACCGGTACAAGTAATCCAAACTTAACTAACGATCATGTTAATGCTAATGATAAAGTTTTCACTACTTCATTTCCTTATTTAGCTACACCTTGGTAATAAAAATCTAAGTCATTAAAGTCAATACAGTATTGACTTTAATGACTTATTTATTTGTTATATTATGAAAAACATATTATTTCTGTTAACCATTCTACTTGTATCAAAAACAAGTTTTGCTCAATTTATTTTTAAAGGAAAAGTAATTGATGCTAAAACCCAACAACCTGTAGAATCAGCAATTATTAGTGTGTTTCAATTAGAAAAAAATGAGAAAGGTATTAGCAATGAAAGTGGAATTTTTTATTTATCATCGAACCAAGAAAAAGATTCTATTGAAATAATTTCAATAGGGTATGAGAAAAAGAAAGTTGAAATTATTGCAAATACAAATTTGAATATTGCTTTAGAACCAAGTGTGGTAAGTTTATCAGACATCACTATTAGCTCATCGGGTTTTATTAAAACTAATACCATTTCTAAAATTGATTTGAAATTAAAACCTGTTGTAAACTCTCAAGAATTATTGCGAATTGTACCCGGTTTATTTATTGCTCAACATGCTGGTGGTGGTAAAGCAGAACAAATATTTTTGCGAGGTTTTAATGTTGATCATGGAACAGATATTAATATTTCAATAGATGGAATGCCAGTAAATATGGTGAGCCATGCACATGGTCAAGGATATGCAGATGCTCATTTTATTATTCCTGAAACTGTAAATAACATTGACTTTGGCACTGGCCCTTATTATGCCAATCTGGGCAATTTAAATACTGCAGGTTATGTTGCATTTTCAACTCATCATACCATTAAAAAAAGTTTTCTTCAAATAGAAGTAGGAAGTTTTAGAACTTCTAGAACAGTAGCAATGATTGATCTTTTTAAAAATAATAAACAAAATAGCAATGCTTATATAGCTGGCGAGTTTTACTATTTTAATGGACCAACCATACATCCCCAAAACCTAAACAGATTTAATTTATTTTCAAAATACAATACTTCTATCTCAAAAAATACTAAACTAAGCATTTCAGCATCTGCATTCAAAAGTGGTTGGGATGCTTCTGGACAATTGCCTACAAGGGCTGTAGAAACTGGGTTTGTGGATCGTTTTGGTTCTTTAGACCCAACAGAAGGAGGCAATACAAAACGATATAATTTTAATGCCATTGTTACACACTATTTAAAAAATACTAATACTTTAGTTAATCAGTTTTATTATACAAATTATCATTTTAGTTTATTCTCAAATTTCACATTCTTTTTAAACGATAGTATAAATGGCGATGGAATTAATCAATCAGAAGATAGAAATATATTTGGTTTTAATAGCAAGTATTCAACAAATAAATATTTAAATAATACTCATTCAATAAATTCAGAATATGGTGTAGGATTTAGATATGATAATATTGCTAATAACAATTTATCTCAAGTAGTTAAAAGAGTATTTTTAAACAATATAAAATATGGTGATATAAAAGAATTTAATTCTTTTGCATACACCAACCATCAACTTAATTTGAATAAACTTTCAATTAGTGTTGGTACAAGAGTTGACTATTTTAATTTTAATTATTTCGACAAGCTAGAAAAAGCAGATCAATTACCACAACAATCAAAAGCAATAATTAGCCCTAAGATTAATTTTCAATACAATTTTAATAACAAATTTCAGAGTTATTTAAAGTTTGGTAAAGGGTTTCACTCAAATGATACTAAAGTTGTAGTGGCAAATAATGGTAAAGAAATTTTGCCAGCTGCTTATGGAGTTGATTTAGGGTTTATTTCGAAACCTAGCCCAAGCTTATATGTAAATATTGCTTTATGGTATTTGCAATCTGAACAAGAATTTGTTTATGTTGGTGATGATGGAAATATAGAGCCAAGTGGAAGATCTGCAAGAAGTGGGATTGATTTAATTACCAGATATCAAATTAATAAAAATATTTTCTTCAATAATAATTTCAATTATTCTCATTCAAGAGCTATGGATGAAAAAAAAGGAGATAACTATATTCCTTTGGCTCCAACTTTTACGGCATCTGGAAGTTTAATATATAAAAAATTGCAAGGCCTAAATGCAAGTTTACAGTATAGGGCAATTGCTAATAGAACAGCTAATAAAGATTATAGTATTGTTGCAAAAGGATATTTTTTAGTAGATGCTTCACTATCATATTCTACAAAAAAAATTGAGTTGGGCTTGTCTGTAGAAAATTTATTAAATAGTAAATGGAACGAAGCTCAGTTTGCAACAACATCACGTTTGCAACATGAATTAATGCCTATTACAGAACTGAATTTTACACCAGGAAATCCTTGTTTTTTGAAATTTAAAATGTCTTTTAGTTTTTAGCTTTGGTTTAATAATTGTAGTCTTTAATTTAAGTATTAAGGCTACTTTATTTTTATCACTTTATTATTTTGATATGAACTTTAAAACATGTTGTAAAATTTTTTTAATTTTTTTATATTGCTTTATTTCAAATGAAAGTTTTGCTCATGCAACTGTGATAAATGTTGAACAAATGAACATTTCTCAAACTCTTATTCTGTATTTGCAATTAGGATTTCAACACATTATTCCTTTAGGGTTAGATCACATTTTCTTTATAATTGCTTTATTTATTATCAATCCAAAATTTAAAGAAATATTAATTCAAGCCACTGCATTTACAATTGCACACACTATTACATTAGGATTAAGTATGTTTCAAATTATTAAAGCTCCTACACAAATAGTTGAAATAATTATTGCAATTTCAATTTTATTTATTGCTGTTGAAAATATTTTTACAAGCAAAGTAAATCATAGTAGAATTGCTATTGTATTTTTATTTGGTTTAATTCATGGGCTTGGCTTTGCAGCAGTACTTTCTGAAATTGGTTTACCACAAAATAAATTTATACCTTCTTTATTAATGTTTAATTTGGGGGTTGAAATTGGACAAATAGCAGTAATTACTGCTGTATATTTTGTATTAATTAAATGGGTAAAAGATGCTGATTACTATAAATCAAGAGTTGTTATTCCCATATCCGTTTTTATTTCTATAGTATCTATGTATTGGATTATTGAAAGAATTTAATTCATTTTTATTTTAGAATTGTTCCAATATCTTTCATTATTCTAGAAGATAAATCATATTTGTTTTTTGCTGCTTCTTTAAAGTATTGCTTAGCATTATATACTTTATTTTTTGTCTGCATATATTTACCCATATAATATAATTCTAAACCTTCAAGAGGTTTTCCTTCAACAAATTCTTTATATAATTTATCAGCTTCATCAAACTCTTTGTTATTAGCTAAAGTATAAACCAACCAACTATATGTTTCTGGAGTAGCTCTATTAGTAATTTCTTTTCTTGCTAATTCAATTGCATTTTTTGGGTTATTTAATATTTGTGTATACAACTGAATTAAATATTTATTATACATATTGCCATAAATTGGTTTTGAAGCTTTTTGAACAAAAAGCTTTGCATATTTATATTCTTCAGTAGAATCAAATTTAAACTGTGCCCATAAAACAAGTTTGAAAATAGGATCTGGTAATGCTGTTTTAGTAACTGCAAATTCAAAAATATGTTTAGCTAAAGAGTCATTGTAATCATTAACTAAAGCTAGCAAACCTAAGCCCATTAAGGAATGCAGATCTGAAGAATTGTTTTGTAAACAAGTTTTGTAATTTGTATATGCATTTTTTACATCATTATTATGCATGTACAAATCTGCTAAATTAGATTGTGCATTTTGTAATAAAGCTTCGTTATCACTCACTAATTCAGTAGCTATTTTCATGGCTTTGATAGCTGAATCTAAATCACCTTTATAATGCATCAACTTTGAGATTCTAAATTGATAACCAAAATCGTTGTGTTGATGTAATTGAATTAAACTTTTTTCTGCAAGATGATAAAGTCCAAGTTCAAATTGAATATCAAATAAGCCAATTAATTTATTATAAGTTTTTAAACCTATTGAATTTGCTTTTTTAAACAATGAATCTGCCTCATGAAATCTGTGTTGTAATATATAATGATTACTTAATGAAGAAAAAATTGAGGATTCTGTATGGTTATAATTTTTCGATACTTCAAATAAAATGCTATCAGATTGATGAATATATTTTACATCTCCCGTTAATTTAAATTTTCCAATTAAGGCACTTGCATATTTAACAGCATTCACTATATCTGCAGGTTTTCCAATAGTTCTATCTTTCCAAAATTTAAGATCAGTTTCAAGTTCAGTTAAATTTTTATTGAAATCTTTTGAGTACTTTATAATGGTAGAATCAATAAAACCATTTTCAACTAATGCTTGTTTTTTGCCACAAGATGCCATACCAACAAATAACACAGCATAGAAGAAATATCTATGTTTCAAAATAAAATTATTTAAAGATTAAATATTTATGATAGCATAAAGCTGCTCTAAATTAGGTGTCGGACTTCCACCTTTTTGCTCTAAGGTTACTGCGAAAGCTTGTGCACCTTGCACGTTTTTCATGTGTTGTAAATTGGTATTTACTTCAAACACACCTAGGTCAATTGGTTTACCATCTTTTAAAGCCCACAATTGATATTGTTTATCTGTAGGTGTTGATGGTAATTGAATATTATTCACATAAACATGGCCTGTAACTTTGTTCCAAGCAACAATCATGGTTTTACCTGGGGCTTTGTTATTAGCTTGTAATACAAATATTTTATTATTTTCAATTGATAGTGATGCTAACTGGTTTTTATAACTTTCTTCTATTTGAACTTTATCCAAATTCAAACTTTCAATCTTACTATTTAAGGCCAATTCTTTTGCTTGAAATGTAGAATTTAAAAACAAATACAAACTACTTATGCTAGCAATTAATAATACTGAAGCTGCAATTAAATATTTATTAATATTTGATTTTGAAGTTGAATTTTTTGTATCTGTAGAATCTACCAGTGAGATAACTTTTGTGTTAGATGTTGTTTGAGATGTATTTATAGTTTCCTCAGAATTAATTAGGTCAAAAATATTTTGTTTAATATGTGTAGGTACAGATGCAGAATATTCTAAAGCCAAACCTTCTAATGCAAATTCAACTTTAGTAAGTTCTTCTTTAATTTCTGGATAAATATGGCTCAAGCATTCTACCTCTTGTTTTTCTTGTGGAGAAACATCGCCTAAAACATATTGTTCTAGAATTCCTGATAATATGTAATCGTTTACATTCATTTATTTGGCAAACACTTTTTTTAAAGTAACTAAACCCATTCTTATTCTTGTTTTTATGGTACCTAATGGCACGTTTAAATATTGGGCTGCATCTTCATGAGTTAATCCACTAAAATAAACTGCCTGAATAGCTAAACTTTGTTCAGTAGTTAAATATTTTAAAGAATCTTTCACTCCAATTAAATTAACATTTGATTCTATAGTGTGAGAACTACTTACATATACGTTTTCAATGTTTGTTTGGATTGTAGGCCTACTACCTTTTTTTCTTAAAGCATCTATAGCTGTATTTCTACAAATGTTCAACATCCAAGTAAAAATGGTCGATTTGTTCTCGTCGTATTTATCTGTATTTCTCCAAATTTTTAATAAAGATTCTTGCAACACATCTTCTGCTAATTCTTGATTATTTACTATTCTTAAAATAATATTTAGCAAAGCACCAGAATATTTATCGTATAAATCTGCAAATGCTGTTTTATCTTTTGCTTTAAGTGCTGCAATAGATACATGAATATTATGTGTATTAGTTTCTATCAAAATTGTATATGCGAATATATGATAGTCGTTAATTAAAAAAAACTAAGCTTTTTTAATTTAATGTGAATGAAAGTCTATTTTGCTTTTAAACTTGCAATAGCTTCTTTAGGATTTGAAGCTTTAAAAACTGTATTGCCTGCAACTAAAACATCTGCACCTGAATTTACAATTTGTGCAGCATTATCAAGGGTTACACCACCATCAATTTCAATTAAAACATTCAAATTTCTTTGTATAATTCTATCTTTTAATTTAGATATTTTATGTAAAGTATTAGTAATAAATTTCTGCCCTCCAAAACCAGGGCTTACACTCATTAAACAAACCAAATCTATATCTGCTAAAACATCATCTAATAAATTTATTGATGTATGAGGATTTACTGCTACTCCAACTTGCATTCCTAAACTTTTTATTTGCTGAATGTTTCTATGAAGATGATGACAAGCTTCAATATGAACAGTTAAAATATCGGCACCTGCAGCTTTAAAATCTGCTGCATATTTTTCAGGTTCTACAATCATTAAATGAACATCTAATGGTTTTGTTGCAACTTTTTTTATTTGTTCAATTATTGAAAATCCAAAACTAATATTAGGCACAAATCTTCCATCCATCACATCTAAATGAAACCAATCTGCTTGGCTTTCATTTATCATTTTACACTCATTTTCTAATTGAAGAAAATTGCATGATAATAATGATGGTGCTATAAGTGCCATAATTTATTTTTTTCTTTTTCTCATTCTTTTCCACCAATTGGTTCTTTCAATTTCTTTAGTTGTGTCTCCAGTACATTTTTGTTGAGCATCTAAAACTGCTACATAAGCCATGTTTACAATATTTCTTACAGTGCTTCCTAATTGTAAAACATGCACAGGTTTTTTAATGCCTAATAAAATTGGCCCTATCGTTTCTGCTTCTGCAATTTCTTTTAATAAATTATAGGCAATGTTACCTGCAGTTAAATTTGGAAAAATAAGTACATTAACTTCTTTATCTACTAAAGTGCTGAAAGGATAATTATCTCTTAATATTTCTTTATTAAATGCCAATGAACCTTGCATTTCTCCATCAATAATTAAGGATGGATTTTTTGCTTTTACAATTGAAGTTGCTTTTGCTACAAGTTTTGCTTCATTACCGTCACTGCTTCCAAAATTACTATAACTCAACATGGCAATTCTTGGTGTTATACCAAATGATTTTACTTGTCGTGCAACCAATAATGTGATATCTGCTAATTCTTCAGCAGTAGGATTAAAATTAACAGTTGTATCTGCTAAAAAAAGAGGACCTTTTTTTGTGATTAAAAGATACATGCCTGCAATATTTTTTATACCATCTTCTGTACCTATAATTTGTAAACTTGGCCTAATGGCATCTACATAATTTCTTGTTAAACCACTAATCATTGCATCTGCATCTCCCATTTCAACCATCATGCAACCAAAGTGGTTTCTATCTTTCATTATTTTTAAACTCTCATAATGGTTAAAACCTTTTCGTTGACGTTTATTGAAAAACAGTTCTCCATATTCTGCACGTTTTGTTTCTGTTTCTTCACTTCTTGGATCTATAATTGGAAGATCTGAAATATCAATATTATGTTCTTCAGCTATTTTATTTATTTTATTTTCATTTCCTAAAAGTATAGGATAACCAATACCTTCTTCATAAATGGTATTTGCAGCTTTTAAAATTTTAAAGTTATCGGCTTCAGCAAAAACTATTCGTTTAGGATCTCTTTTGGCTTTATTGGCTAATACACGTAATAGCTGATTATCTAAACCTAGGCGTTTATTTAATTCTACAGCATAATTTTCCCAGTTGGCAATGGTTTTTAATGCTACACCACTTTCAATAGCAGCCCTCGCAACAGCAGGAGAAATGGTAGATATTAATCTTGGGTCAACTGGCTTTGGAATGATATAATCTTTACCAAAACTTAATGTTTTATTATTATAAGCTAGGCTAACAATATCGGGTACAGGTTCTTTAGTTAATGCAGCCAATGCCTTAACAGCAGCTAGTTTCATTTCTTCGTTAATAGCAGTTGATCGTACATCTAATGCACCCCTGAATATGAATGGAAAACCTAATACATTATTTACTTGGTTCGGATAATCGCTTCTACCAGTTGCCATAATAATATCTTTTCTGGCTTCAGTAGCATCTTCATAACTAATTTCAGGATCAGGATTTGCCATAGCAAAAACAATTGGATTTTTTGCCATGCTCTTTACCATGTCTTTCGAAACTACATTTCCTTTACTTAATCCAATAAAAACATCGCAATTTTTCATGCCTTCTTCTAAAGTCATTTCTTTAGAATCAATTGCAAAAATTTGTTTTTGTTCATCAAGGTCTGTTCTTTTTGTATGAATTAAACCTTTGCTATCAAAAACTTTAATATTACTTTTTTTAACCCCTAAGGCAACATATAATTTTATACATGAAATGGCAGCAGCTCCAGCTCCATTCACTACAATTTGAACCTTTTCAATTTTCTTTTTTTGTATTTCTAAAGCATTTAATAAAGCAGCAGCACTAATAATTGCAGTACCATGCTGATCATCGTGCATTACAGGAATGTTCATTGTTTTCTTTAGTTCCTGTTCTATAAAAAAACATTCAGGTGCTTTTATGTCTTCTAAATTAATTCCACCAAAAGTTGGTTCTAATGACTTTACGATTTCAACAAACTTTACTGGATCTTTTTCATTGATCTCTATATCAAAAACATCAATATCTGCAAATATTTTAAAAAGTACACCCTTACCTTCCATAACTGGTTTACTGGCTTGTGCACCAATATCGCCCAAACCTAAAACTGCTGTGCCATTAGTGATAACTGCTACTAAATTTCCTTTTGCTGTGTACTTATAAGCATCCTCAGGATTTTTTTCAATTTCTAAACAAGGAATTGCAACTCCAGGGCTATAAGCTAATGATAAATCTTTTTGAGTTTTTGCTTCTTTTGTTGGAATAACTTCTATTTTTCCTGGTCTTCCTTTGCTATGATATTCTAAAGCTTGTTGTTTTAATCTTTCTAATTTTTTTTCCATTTCCACAATTTAACTATAAAAAAATAATGTGTAATAATTGTTTTTAGAAATTATTACACATTGCCAATACTTGGGTTAGAAAAATTCTAACTCATTTTAAAGCCGTCTAAAAACTTGGTTGTAAAGTTGCCACTTCTAAATTCTTCGTTTTGCATTAATTGTAGGTGAAAAGGAATGGTAGTTTTAATACCTTCAATTACGTATTCACTTAATGCTCTATACATGGTATTTATAGCCTCATCTCTTGTTCTTGCAATAGTGATTACTTTGCCTATCATACTATCGTAATATGGAGGAATTACATAACCAGCGTAAACATGACTATCAACTCTTACACCATGGCCACCAGGAGTATTTAGATAAGTTATTTTTCCTGGAGATGGCCTAAAATCGTTGTAAGGATCTTCAGCATTAATTCTACACTCAATGGCACACATATTAGGTTCGTAGTTGGTACCAGAAATTCTTTCTCCTGCAGCTATTTTTATTTGTTCTTTTATTAAATCAAAATTAATTACCTCTTCTGTTACACAATGTTCTACTTGAATACGAGTATTCATTTCCATGAAGTAGAAGTTGCGATG